>JAGWTM010000036.1 GCA_028868975.1 Actinomycetales bacterium | reverse complement strand
GAGCTGTCACCGATCAGAGAAATCAGCCCAATCTGGCTTGATCGTGACACGTGAGTGCCACCGCACAATTCGCGAGACCAAGGACCACCGATTTGAATCACTCGGACGTCCTCGTCATAGGTCTCGCCAAAGAGCGCTACGGCGCCGAATGATTTTGCCTCGGCAATCGGCATGTACTGCGCCGAAACGGCAAGGTCGTTTCTGATGGCTAGATTCGAAACTTCCTCGATTTCCGATCGAGTCTGCTCCGAGAGCGCCTGTGTCCACGAGTAATCCAGGCGCAAGTAGCCAGGTTTGTTGTATGAACCGCTCTGGAGCGCGGTAGGTCCAAGAACTTCGCGCAGCGCGGCGTGAACAATGTGCGTTCCAGAGTGTGCCTGACAGGCACCGAGGCGCCATTCACGGTCAACGTGAGTGGATGCGGCAGATTCGAGCGAAACTTCACCCTTACGCACCAAAACCTTGTGGGAGATCAACCCCTTGACTGGCTTCTGAACATCAAGGACCTCAAGTTCAAAACCATCGCCTCGAATCAGACCCGCATCGGAATCCTGGCCACCAGATTCGGCGTAAAACGAGGTTTCATCCAAGAAGACCTCCGCGATTGCACCCTGCTCAACTCTGCTGACCACCGAGCCATCGGCAATAAGCCCAATAACGCGGGCCTCTGACTCAAGCGTTTGATAGCCGGTGAATTTCGTTTCACCCTTGGCGCGAATGCTCGAGTACACAGAAAGGTCAACGCCGCCAAGCTTCTTTTCACGGGCATCGGCCTTGGCGCGATTCTTCTGCTCCAGCATTAGCGCCTTGAAGCCGTCTCGATCGACGCTGAGACCGCTCTCTTCAGCGACTTCAAGGGTCAAGTCAATCGGGAATCCGTAGGTGTCGTGCAGGAGGAACGCGGCCTCACCGCTTAGCTGGCTCGCACCTGAACTCTTTACTGTTTCGAGCGCCTCGTTCAAAACGGTTGTGCCAGCTACCAGAGTGCGAAGGAAGGTTTCCTCCTCCGAAACGGCAGCTCGCAAAATGCGATCAAAGTCGGTCTCCAGCTCTGGATAAGACTCCTTCATCACATTCATCGATGCCGTAAACAGTTCGGCCATGACAGCGCGCTCGACGCCCATCAGGCGCATCGCTCTCACGGTTCTGCGCAACAAACGACGGAGCACATAACCTCGACCATCATTGGCCGGGGTGACACCGTCACCAATAAGCATCAACGCTGAGCGAACGTGATCAGCCACCACACGAAGACGCACATCATCTTCGGTGTGCGCACCATAGGTCTTGCCGGCGAGTTTGGCAGCCAGGTCAAGAACAGGGCGAACCTGATCGATCTCGTAAAGATTCTCAACGCCCTGCATGAGGAACGCGACACGCTCAAGACCCATACCGGTATCGATGTTTTTCTTTGGCAGTTCGCCCAGGATTTCGAAGTTGTCTTTTCCGGTTCCCTGGCCACGCTCATACTGCATAAAGACAAGGTTCCAGATTTCGATGTAACGGTCTTCGTCCGCCTCCGGACCACCCTCGCGGCCATAAGCGGGACCACGGTCGAAGTAGATTTCCGAACATGGGCCAGCTGGACCCGGCTGACCGGTCGACCAGTAGTTGTCCTTCATGCCGCGGCGCTGGATGCGTTCCATCGGAATGTCAGCGATTTCGCGCCAGTACGAGATTGACTCGTCGTCGTCTTTGTAAACCGTCACCCAAAGCAGTTGCGGATCAAATCCGAGCCCACCTTCATCCTGCGATTTGGTCAAAAATTCCCAGGCGTATGCGATTGCTTCCTTCTTGAAGTAATCACCAAAGGAGAAGTTTCCATTCATCTGGAAGAACGTGCCGTGACGAGTGGTCTTGCCAACCTCTTCAATGTCAAGCGTGCGAACGCACTTCTGAACACTTGTCGCTCTTGGGAATGGAGCGGGAACCGCACCTGACATGTAGGGAATGAAAGGGACCATGCCAGCCACGGTGAACAGCAGGGATGGGTCCTGACTGATCAGTGACGCAGACGGAACAACGGTGTGACCCTTGCTCTCAAAAAAGTCCAACCAACGCTGGCGAATCTCTGCGGTACGCATTACTTGGTTGCGGTGTTTGCTGGCTTGGCTGCGTTCGACTTGCGTGCGGTCGTCTTAGCCTTGCTCGCGGTAGAAGTCTTCTTTGGTGCTGCCTTGCTAGCGGTGCCAGTTGCTTTGCTAGTCGCTTTAGCAGCCGGAACGCCGGCAGAAGCTAACTCCGTCTCACGCTCACGGAACCCCTCAGCGATTGCGGCGCCGAAATCCTTTGCTCGCTTGGCTGCATCGTCAACGACGGCCTGAGCTCTAGGGTTCTCATCCAGCTGCTTGGCAATTACCAGCCCAGCCGCAATTCCGGTCAGCAACCAAAAGGCCTTTTTCATGGTTCCTACTTTTTGTTCTTAGAGTTCAAAGTCGAACGAAGCCCTTTGGTTAGGCCCGCGAGTTTTACTAGAGGCGAACCGACAGTCGCTGAGAAAACCGCGACCAGGCTGCTGATGTTTGTGGTGACCTCGGCGACGTTTTCAGTGATGACGTCGACCTTGGCCAGCTGTTTGTTGGTCTCTGTAACGGTGTCGGTAAGTTCAGTGAGTAGCGGAGCCACGCTCTCGTTGAGATCGCGAATCGAGTTTCGCGTCTCGTCGAGAACACGGCCCAGCTTCAGGAGTGGGACGGCGAGAAAAAGCACCAGCAGGACAAAACCTGAAGCTGCGATGATTGCTGCTACGTCTCCGCCACTCATCTGAACCCCTAAATCGATTGTTTATCGAGCTGCGTAGTACTCAACAACCAGCTGGACTTCACAGGTGACCGGAACTTCGGCGCGCTTTGGGCGACGAACTAGGGTTGCCTGCAGCTTGTCTAGCTGGACATCGAGGTAGCCAGGAACTGGCGGTAGGACGTCCACGTGACCACCGGCGGCGGCAACCTGGAACGGCTCGGTCTTTTCGCTCTTCTCGTGAACGTGAACCAGCGAACCTGGCTTCACGCGGAACGAAGGGCGGTCGACCCGCTCCCCGTTTACGAGGATGTGACGGTGCACTACCATCTGGCGTGCCTGTGCGATGGTGCGAGCGAAACCTGCGCGCAGCACCAGAGCGTCCAGACGCATCTCTAGTAGCTCGACTAGGTTTTCACCGGTCAAGCCCTCTGAGCGCTTGGCTTCCTGGAAGGTCTTGCGAAGCTGTGCCTCACGAATGCCGTACTGGGCGCGAAGACGCTGCTTCTCGCGCAGACGAACGGCGAAGTCGCTGTCGGCCTTCTTCTTGGTGCGACCGTGCTGACCTGGAGCGTATGGACGCTTCTCTAGGTACTTAGCGGCCTTCGGAGTAAGAGCTAGTCCAAGCGAGCGCGAGAGACGAGTCTTGCTGCGGGTACGTGTGGTTTTTGACACGTTTTCCTTTCATGGCAATCTTCATGATTGCGAATAGCGATTTGTTCACTGATCGACTCTGAGAGGCAGAGTCTTTCGCCACGGACCATCCGGCTATTAGACGGTCGCACCGTTGAGGCTCGCTCAGCCGCGATTGAGCACTCCAGTCGGCAACTTGGCAAGTTTATCAACGAAATGAGACAAATCCAAGGCACCCTCGGCTGTTTACTGCTTATTGCCGTTGAATGAACGAATGATTGCGCGCAATTTTGGCCAACGCTCGACTAGCGTTTGCTCAGCCCCCAACCCCTTCGGCGCATAGTACTTGGCAGCGAGCACCTCATCCGCCGCGTATCGTTGCGAAGCAACTGCTCGGACATCGTCGTGCGGATACTCGTACCCGATTCCGTTGCCAAGGGCTTTGGCGCCCGCGTAGTTCGAGCTTCTCAACGCAGCCGGAATTTCAGGTAAGAGCCCCGCCCTCACATCTCCGATGGCCGAATTAATGGCGAGGTAAGCGCTGTTTGATTTCGGTGCCAGAGCGAGGTAAATCGTCGTTTCAGCAAGCGGGATGCGTCCCTCGGGCATTCCGATTAACTGGACGCACTGTGCCGTTGCCGTGGCAAGCACGAGAGCCTGCGGGTCGGCCAGGCCGATGTCCTCAGCCGCCAGGATCATGAGGCGACGGGCGATGAACCTGGGGTCCTCGCCGGCTTCGACCATTCGCGCGAGATAGTGAAGCGCCGCATCGACATCGCTACCACGTACCGACTTGATGAACGCGCTTATGACGTCGTAGTGCTGATCACCGTCTCTGTCGTACTGCACAAGTACGCGGTCGGCAATCGTCTGGACAATAGCGGCGGTTATCACAGGAACCCCGGCCTGCCTTGCCAAATCCCCGGAAGATTGGCTCGTGATGAGCGCGAGCGCCGCGGCCTCCAGGACCGTCAATGCTCGGCGGGCGTCGCCCTGTGCAAGTTGGACGATCGCGTCGAGGGCATCCGCTTCAAGTGTGATCAGGCCACTTAGCCCCTTGCTCGATTCGACCGCGCGCGCAATCACGGCTGCTACATCGTCATCGGTGAGCGCTTCGAGGCGGACGATTAGCGATCTGCTCAACAAGGGTGAAATCACCGAGAAGGATGGGTTCTCGGTCGTCGCCGCTACGAGAATTACCCAACCGTTTTCAACGGCCGGCAGAAGCGCATCTTGTTGAGCTTTGCTGAAGCGGTGAATCTCGTCCAAAAAGAGAACTGTGCGCACGCCAAAGGACTCGAGTTCCTTTCTAGCGGTCTCAACGACTTCCCTGACCTCTTTGACTCCTGCCGTAATGGCAGACAACTCTCGATAGCGGCGGTTCTCGCGCCGAGAGAGTATCTGGGCGATTGTGGTCTTCCCAACGCCCGGTGGGCCATAAAGCACAACCGATGCTGCCGCGTTGTGGTTCGGGTTTTCGAGGTTTCGAAGCGGAGAGCCCGGCCGCAGAGCACTCTTCTGCCCGACTAATTCATCGAGCTTCAACGGCCGCATACGAACAGCTAGTGGCGCTGTGGCAGCAGTGATACTCGAAAAATCAAACACATGTAGAGGCTAATGGGCGTGGCAGACAGCAACTGAAATAGACTCGGGGAGGTTTCCAAATTCCAAGGAGTTCGCGCGTATGTCTTCAAAAAAGAAACAGCAAAACATCTACGCCAGCGCCGCCAAGCGTATGGCCGCCTATCAAGCGGAACAGGCGCAAGCGAGCAATGTTGAGCAAGCCAAGACTCGCGATTTGCGACTGGGTGCCCTTGGAGTGATTGCGGCCGTCGTTATTGCCCTGGCAGCTCAGTGGGCTTATTTCTCAGTCGGGCCTGGCAAAGCGAAACTCGCAAGTTCATCATCGGCAAGTCCATCGTCTACCCAGAATTCAAAGGTTCCTTCTGCTTCGGTCGCTGAAGATCGCGCTTGGACCGGCGCCATGAACATTAACGGGGTCAAGCTGGGGTTGAAACTTGATGGCCACAAGGCACCTCAAGCGGTCGCCAATTTCGTCTCACTTGCCAACAAAGGCTTCTTCAACGGCGTCACCTGCCACCGGTTAACGACCGAGGGAATCTACGTTCTGCAGTGTGGTGACCCTAAGGGCGACGGAACGGGTGGTCCTGGATACAGTTGGGGACCCATCGAGAATGCGCCCTCGGACAATGTGTACAAATCGGGTGTGTTGGCCATGGCTCGCCAGGGCAATAATGGCTCAAGCATGGGAAGCCAGTTCTTTATCGTTTACAAGGATTCAACAATTCCAAGTGACAGCGCTGGTGGCTACACCGTGTTTGGAAGTGTGAGCAACCTCACCGGCCTGAAAAACGTCTTCGACGCCGGATCGGATAACGCGAACAACACCGGTGACGGTCACCCCAAGGTCAAAACGATCATCGACTCGGTGAGCGTAAAATAATCTCGGGTTCGGGTTTCGGATTCCATCAATTCACAGGAGCTAATTGTGTCTACTACCCCTAACGCGTTCGGCCGTGTTGACGCCGACAATAACGTCTTCGTTATCGAGGGCGGTGTCGAACGCCGAGTGGGTCAGTACCCAAACGTGGAACCGACCGAGGCTCTCGCTTACTTTGAGCGCAAGTTCGCTGATTTGGAAGCGCAGGTGCGCATCCTCGAACAGCGAGTCGCAAACAAAGTCGACGGACATAATCTGAAGAAGACCGCTGCCAAGCTGGCAACAGATCTTGCGGAACCCGCGGCTGTGGGCGACCTCGCAGAACTGCGCCGTCGTGTTGCCGCTTTAGATTCCAAGATTGAGTCGATCGAGGCCGATCGAGCCGAAGCCAGCAAAGAGCAGATCGCCGAAGCTCTAGCCAAGCGCGAGTCAATCGCTGTGGCAGCTGAGGCAATTTCTGCGACCGATGCAGCCAAGATTAATTGGAAGAACTCTTCCGCTCAGTTTGCAGAGTTGTTTGCCCAGTGGCAGCAGGTTCAAAAAGAGGGACCCAAGGTTCCTAAGGCGCAGGCTGACCTTATCTGGAAGCGTTTCTCGACCGCTCGCACCAAATTTGAAGCTGGTAAGCGCCAGTACTTTGCGACTCTTGATGCCGCAAACAAGGCCGCGCGCGGCAAAAAGAATGCAATTGTGGAGGCCGCGGAGGCACTTGTGGCTAAGGGAGCCGACGCAGTTGTCGAGTACCGCAAACTCCTCGACGAATGGAAGGCATCGGGCCGCACTCCAGGCAAGGCCGACGATGCTCTCTGGGCACGTTTCAAGGCTGCCGGTGATGCTATCTACGCTGCTAAGGGCGAGCAGGCTGCTGCCGAGAATGTTGAATTTACGGCAAACCTCCAGGCTAAGCTCGAGATTCTCAAAGACGCATCCAAGATCGATCCGAGCAAGGGTCTCGCCGATGCTAAATCAGCTCTGCGAGACATCCAGGCTCGCTGGGAGAAGGCTGGCAAGGTCCCGCGCGACAAGGTTCGCGAACTAGAAGACAAGCTTCGCGCCATCGAAAACAAGGTACGCGATGCCGAGCAGGAAGAATGGCGTAAGAGCGATCCCGCGGTTCAGGCTCGCAACAGTGCAGTCCTCGATCAGCTTCACTCCTCAATCGCGAAACTGGAGGACGAGCTCGCTGCCGCCAAGGGTGACGCTAAGAAGACGAAGGAACTTTCCGAGGCTCTCGAAGCCCGCAAGGCTTGGCTAAAGGTAGTTGAGGCTGGCGCCTAGAGTGCAGACCTATGAAAATGGCCGGAGGAATCTCCGGCCATTTTCAATTCTGAGCTACTAGTTATTGCTGACGCGGTAGACATCGTAGACGGCCTCGATTCGCCGCACTGCGTTCAGCAAATGCTCCAAAACTGCCGGGTCGCCCAGTTCGAAGACGAAGCGAGACAAGGCGACGCGATCCGACCGGGTTGAGACGGAAGCGCTCAAAATGTTGACGTGGTGCTCGCTCAACACACGAGTCACATCGGACAGCAAACCAGAGCGATCCAGTGCCTCGATCTGAATTTGAACTAAGAAGATCGATTTGGTGCTAGCCGCCCAAGAGACATCCATCATCCGTTCTGGCTCAGTTCGCAGCTGGCCCACGTTCTTGCAGTCGGAACGATGTACCGAGACGCCTGAACCACGGGTTACAAAGCCGACGATGGCATCGCCGGGCACTGGCGTGCAACACCGCGCCAGCTTCACCATCACATCGGAGTCGCCCTTGACCAAGACACCCGAATCATTGCTGCGTTGTCTGCTGCTGCTCTTAAATTTCGGGAGTTCAAAAATGCCATCATCGAGATCATCCTCGACCGCGACAACACCGGATAGCTTTTCAATAATCGATTGGGCGGATACGTGTCCTTCTCCAACAGCCGCGTACAGCGAATCGACGTCAGGGTATCGCAACTCCCCCGCCAGCTTGTTGATGGCCTCGGAGGTCATCAACTTCTGCAATGGCAGGTTTTGCTTGCGCATCGCTTTGGCAAGCTGTTCCTTGCCCTGCTCGATGGCGTCCTCGCGTCGCTCCGCGCTAAACCACTGCTTAATCTTGGCGCGTGCCCTAGGCGAAACCACAAAGTTGAGCCAGTCTTGACTTGGGCCAGCTTCGGGTGATTTCGAAGTGAAGATCTCGACAACATCACCCGACTGCAACTGGGTTTCTAGAGGCACCAGTCGGCCGTTAACCTTCGCCCCCATCGTGCGATGGCCGACTTCCGTGTGAACCGCATACGCGAAATCAACCGGCGTGGCGCCACTGGCTAGGCCAATAACCTTTCCCTTGGGGGTGAAAACGTAGACCTCTTTAGCGCCGATTTCAAATCGGAGCGAGTCAAGGAACTCGGATGGGTCTTGCGTCTCAGCCTGCCAGTCTGAAAGGTGCTTGAGCCACGCCAGGTCATCCTCGGATTGTTCCTGGGTTTTGCCAACCTGCTCTTTGTACTTCCAGTGCGCCGCGACACCGTATTCCGCGCGCTGATGCATTTCGTGGGTTCGAATTTGAATCTCTACAGCGCGACCCTGAGGCCCAATAACGGTCGTATGCAATGACTGGTAGAGATTGAATTTAGGCATCGCGATGTAGTCCTTGAACCGCCCAGGCACCGGATTCCAGCGAGCGTGAACTGCACCTAACACGGCGTAGCAATCACGCACAGAATTAACTAAGACGCGAATACCGACTAAATCGTAGATGTCATCGAACTCGCGGCCGCGCACCACCATCTTTTGATATATCGAGTAGTACTGCTTCGGCCGCCCAGCCACCTTGCCCTTAATTTTGTTCTCGCGCAGGTCTTCCTCGATCGCGTCGATGACCGCCTCAATGTATTCGGCACGTTTGGGTGTGCGCTGCTTCACGAGGTTGACGATTTCTTCGTACACCTTGGGGTAAAGCACGCCGAAACTGAGGTCCTCGAGCTCCCACTTCAGGGTATTGATGCCTAGTCGGTGTGCCAAAGGTGCGTAAATCTCGAGAGTCTCCTGCGCCTTTCTGCGAGCGTTTTCGGCAGGAACGAATTGCCAGGTTCTGGCGTTGTGAAGTCGATCTGCCAACTTGATCACAAGAACACGGATGTCCTTGGACATGGCGACAACCATTTTGCGAACGGTCTCGGCTTGAGCGTCTTCGCCGAACTTGACCTTGTCGAGCTTGGTCACACCGTCGACCAACATCGCGACCTCGTCACCGAAATCGCGACGAAGGCTACTCAGGTCGTAATCGGTGTCCTCTACGGTGTCATGAAGGAGCGACGCGGCAAGAGTTACTGGTCCAATGCCGAGTTCGGCGAGGATGCGCGTCACGGCAATCGGATGCGTGATGTACGGCTCGCCGCTCTTGCGTGTCTGGCCTCGGTGAGCGAGTTCGGCTGCCTCGAACGCGCGATCGATGATCGTTAGGTCGGCCTTGGGGTGGTTCGCCTTACAAATTCGGACGATTTCATTGATTTCCGAAGCATAGGGACCCGAGCGCATGACTCGCTGAAGCAGTCGCGAGCGCAGGGAGGCAATGCTTCCAGTCGGCGTTGCATCGGTCATAACTGCTCCTCCCTGTTCTTAGATTAATAAGCCGGCCGAAATAAAGGAAAATCCGGCCGAGGCTCTCGACCGGATTTCCAGTTTGGCTTTAGCTTGCGGCCACCTTTGCCGCAGCTTTTACATACTTTGCCTCACCCTCTCGCATGTGCGAGTACAGCGGCGCTGCAATAAAAATGGTCGAATAGGTTCCCACCAGGATTCCGATGAACAGCGCTAGCGAAATGTCACGCAGTGTTCCGGCACCAAGCAGAGTAGCTCCGATAAACAGAATCGCGGCTACCGGCAATACTGCAACAATCGAGGTGTTGATCGAGCGCACAAGAGTCTGGTTGATCGCCAGATTAACCTGCTTTGCAAACGTGGTCTTTTCACTGAATTCGACCTCGAAGGTGTTTTCCCTAATCTTGTCGAAGACCACGACGGTGTCGTACAGCGAATAGCCGAGGATGGTTAGGAAACCAATCACCGCTGCTGGGGTGACCTCGAAACCTAAGATTCCGTAGATACCCGCAGTAATGACCAAGTCGTGCAGAAGCGCGATGATGGCCGCAAGGGACATTTTCAAAGTTCGGAAGTAGAGTGCCATCAAAATCGCTGCGAACGCGATGAAGACGACGAGTCCGTTAATGGCCTTAGCCGTGATGTCAGCTCCCCAGTTCGCGCCAACAAAAGAGCTGGCCACAGCACTTGCCTCGACCTTGTATGCCTTGGCGAGAGCCTGACGAACCGCCTCTGACTCCAGATCGCCGAGCTTGTCAGTTTGAACACGAATCGAGTCGGTTCCAACTGCGGTTACGAGTGGCTCGACCTTTGGAACAACAGTGTGCACGGCATCAATAGCTAGGCGCTGCGACTGCGAGGCGACGCCGCTGATGCGGAACTCTGCGCCACCGCGGAATTCGATGCCGAGTTTGAATCCACCATGCAATGCGGATGGAAGCACGGCACTGAGGGCGATCATGATTCCAGCGATGATGTAGAAGATCTTGCGACGACCAACAAAGTTGATCGATCGCTCGCCCGAATAGAGAGCGTTACCGAAGTCGCTGAATTTTGACATTAGTTGCTTCCTTCGTTGTCGGCAGCGGCCTTGCGTTCCGCCAAAGTCTGACGTTTTGCAGCTTCCTTTGAAGATTTGGCCTTCTTGGTAGCCGAAATGCGCTCCGATGACTTGAACTCGAGACGACCTCGGTATCCCGCACCCAAACTTTGGCTGTCAAAACCGGACCATGGGTGACCCGAGCTGAAGAAGCGAGTCTGGGCTAGCAACTGCAACATTGGGTGGGTGAAGAGCATAACGACTGCGACGTCGATCAGGGTGGTCAAACCCAGGGTGAACGCGAAACCCTTGACGCTACCGACCGTTAGAACGAACAGCGTTACCGCGGCCAGCAGGCTAACTCCGTCTGAGACCAGAATGGTGCGGAGTGCGCGCTTCCAACCGGCTTCGACGGCGGCGTTCAGTGGGCGTCCGTCACGAAGTTCATCACGGACGCGTTCAAAGTAAACAATGAACGAGTCTGCGGTGATACCAATGGCCACGATGAGACCCGCGACACCCGAGAGCGAGAGTCGGAATCCGTTGCGCCATGACAGGAAGACAATGACCACGTAGGTCAGCACCGCCGCGATCACGAGAGATCCGACAGTCACGAGGGCGAGCCCGCGGTACTGGAAGAACGAGTAGATAACCACTAGTAGCAGACCGATGATGCCGGCAAGGAGGCCTGACGCCAGTTGCTCGCTACCGAGGGTAGCCGAGATGTTTTCTTGGCTCTGGACCTGGAATGAGATTGGTAGCGAACCGTACTTGAGCGAGTCAGCAAGCGACTTCGAACTCACCTGGTCAAAGTTTCCGGTGATTTGAGCGTCGCCGTTGGTGATTACCGCGTTGGTTGTTGGCGCAGTGATCACGTAGCCATCAAGGGTGACGGCAAAGCGGTTGCGTGGATCTGTTAGCGGGTAAAGTCGCGAGGTTACCGCCGAGAACTTCTTGGCGCCGGCATCATTGAACGAAAGGTTTACTGCCCAGGTATTGGTGCTTGCACCAGTCGAGGTAGTGGTTGTTCCGTTGGTTGCGTTTTTGATGTCTTCGCCCGAAATCTCGACTGGGCCGAGGACGTACTTTGAATAACCATTGCTGTCACAGGTGACCAATGGCAGAGTCGGGTCATCGATTTGACCGGGAGTACGGAACTGCTTGGTGCAATCCAGAGCGTCAAACTGCGCCTGAACTGCTGGGGTGACCCAGTTAGCATCGCTCGCATCAGTCGGCTTCGCCTGAACACTTGGCTTTGCCGAAGGGGTAGCCGAAGAACCGCTGCCGCCTACGCTAGCGCTGGCACCCGAGCTCGCCAGAATGACTGGACGGAATTCGAGCTTCGCGCTGCTGCGAATCAGCTTCAGGGTGTTGTCGTCGGGTGTTCCAGGAATCGAAACAACGATGTTGTTGCTTCCCGAGGTCGTGATCTGAGCTTCACTTACGCCGGTGCTGTCCACACGCTGGCGAATGATGCCCACGGCCTGCTCCAACTGCTGAGCCGTGATCTTCTGACCCTCAGCCACCAGAGGCGAAAGGATGATTGATGTTCCGCCCTCGAGGTCCAAGGCCAACTTTGGAGTCAAAGTTGCGCCGGACCCTGTCGCCACACCGGCACCTACCAAACCAGCGATAGACAAAATTAGGGCGCCAAGCCAAATAAGACGCTTGCGCGCGGACTTAGTTACTCCGGATACAGACACTGATTACCCTTTTTCGAATTACTTCTTGTCGGCGACTGGCTTTTTGGCGGCCGGTTTTTTAGCAGCCGGCTTCTCAGCAATTGTCTTAGTGGCAGGCTTGGCACTCTTAGCTGCTGGCTTTGCCGCTACGGCCTTAGCTGGAACGCTGATCAGTGGACCATCAACAATTCTCGCGACGGCTCCCTTGGCAACGTTCAAGGTTGACCCAGGTGCAGTTTCGATAAGGAAGCGGTCCTCCGCAACCGCAACAATCACACCGTAAATTCCGCTCGTGAGCATGACCGATGCGCCTTCCTTGAGGGCCGAGGTCAGCTCCTCCTGCTGCTTCTTGCGCTTACGGCTGTTGAGAACCATCATTACGACCAAAAAGCCGATAGCGGCAAACATAAATAACTGGTCAAACGACATTTAGAAACCTCTTAACGAAATAAAGGACGCCCTGGGCGTCCCTCTGATTATAGACGAGCGCTCAGTCAGAACTCAGGAACCTGAAACCTGTATACCAAGATGTTGGAAAGCTAGAGCGGTGGCTTGTCGCCCCTTGGAAGTTCGCATCAATAAACCTTCTCGAACTAGAAAAGGTTCGACGACAGATTCAATGGTGTCGGGCTCCTCCCCGACCGCTACCGCGAGGGTTCCGAGACCAACTGGCTTGCCCGAGAACTTGGTGATTAGTGCTTCTAGAACAGCCCGGTCCAGCCGATCGAGTCCTCTGCCGTCGACTTCGTAAAGCTCGAGAGCCTGATTCACCGAAGCTACGCTCGCCGGCTTGGAATGACCATCACGCACAAGCGAGAAGTCGCGCACGCGACGCAGCAGACGATTAGCAATTCGGGGGGTTCCGCGGGATCGCCCGGCAATCAGCTCAAGGGCTTCCACGTCGATATCAAAACCAATAAGTCGAGCAGCTCTGCGCAGTACCTGACTCAATTCCTCAGCTGAGTAGAACTCGAGATGAGCGGTGAAGCCGAAGCGATCTCGTAACGGGTTCGGCAACATTCCGCTGCGGGTGGTGGCCCCCACCAGGGTGAACTTGGCAAGTTCGAGAGGAATGCTCGTAGCGCCAGGACCTTTGCCGACCATGACATCTACTCGAAAATCTTCCATCGCCAGGTAGAGCATTTCCTCGGCCGATTTGCTCATCCGATGAATTTCGTCGATGAAGAGAACCTCGCCATCGCTCAGCGAGGACAAGATCGCTGCCAGGTCTCCGGCATTTTGAATTGCTGGCCCGCTGGTAAGACGAAGCGGACTCCCCGACTCATGCGCAACGATCATCGCCAGAGTGGTTTTTCCAAGTCCGGGGGGTCCGGCCAGAAGGATGTGGTCTGGTGTTCGTTCGCGGAGGCGAGCCGACTCGATAAGAAGGCTTAGCTGGTCCCGAACTTTTTGTTGGCCGACAAAGTCAGAGAGAGATGTGGGGCGAAGAGCCGATTCGTAACTGAGTTCCGAGACCTCGCCAGAAGGGTCCAAAAGTTCA
>JAGWTM010000035.1 GCA_028868975.1 Actinomycetales bacterium | reverse complement strand
TACGGCTCGGCCGAAGTGGTCGGTTTGATGTGCTTGCAGGCGTTCGTCCACGAGCGGGATTATTCAGCAGAAGAGACCGCGAAAATGATCGAAGGCGCTCGGGCGCTCGGTTCGGCGTTCCAGAAAGTCAATTTCTTGCGCGATCTCGCTGCCGATTTCAAACTCCTGGGCAGAAGTTACTTTCCCGGTGTGACGGTGGAAAGTTTCGATGAAAATTCGAAGCGCGAAATTGTTGCCGATATCGCTCATGAACTGCATGTCTCCGCGTTGAGCCTCCCATTGTTGCCGGCAGATTCGCGTCGCGCCGTGGTGGCTGCTCAGCTGTTATTTGAAGCGCTCAACAAGAAGCTTGCCAAAACTCCGGCGGAAGAATTGGCGTCCACCCGTGTTTCGGTTAGCACTGCTCAAAAATTGCGCATTCTCGCGCTCGCTCAGATTGGAGTCATGCCTCGATGAAACGTGCTGTGGTTATCGGTGGTGGCATCGGTGGATTGGCAACCGCTGGCCTGCTTGCCAAGGCTGGAATGCAGGTAACCCTCCTCGAGGCGCGCGAGAAGGTCGGCGGGCGCGCATACATCTGGGAAAAAGATGGCTTCAAGTTTGACCTCGGACCTTCGTGGTACCTCATGCCGGATGCCTTTGAGCAGTGGTTCAAGCTCATGGGAACCTCGGCCGAAAACGAGCTAAAACTTGTTCGACTCGACCCCGCCTATCAGGCACGCAACGAGGGTCACGACGATTTGTTGCGGATTCGAGCCAACCTCGCCGACAACAAGCAGCTTTTTGATGAACTTGAGCCAGGTGCGGGCGCACGACTGCAGGAATACCTGGACAGCGCTCAGGACGCGTACGAGCTCTCAATCAAGCGATTCCTCTACACGAACTTCCGCGACGCCAGAGCGTTTTTGAGCGTTGACGTTTTGCGCCGCCTCGCGCGGTTCACCAAGCACCTGCTGACTCCCCTACACACCTTCGTCAGCCAGCATGTTTCAGACTCGAGACTGCAAAAAATCCTTGATTTTCCTGCCGTATTCCTCGGAGCCTCGCCCTACAAGACTCCGAGCATGTATCACCTGATGACTCACGTCGACATGAATGTCGGAGTGTTCTACCCAATGGGTGGTTTCTACACGATCATCGAAGCGGTTGAGCGCGTGGCTAAGGCTCATGGCGTCGACATTCGAACTAACTCACCGGTCACCAAAATTGAGGTGGATGAGTCGGGCCGCGCCACGGGCGTGCGCGTCGGTGAAGCGCTTTTCGAGGCCGACGTCGTGATTGGCAACGCCGACCTGCACCACATCGAAACGAAGCTGCTCGAACCTAAGCACCAGACGCTACCCGAGTCTTGGTGGGCGAAGCGCGAACCGGGACCATCAGCACTGCTGATGTACTTGGGTGTGCGAGGCGAGTTGCCGGATCTTGACCACCACACATTGCTATACACCGATGACTGGGGCAAAAACTTCGCAAAGGTGTTCCGCAAGCCTGGTGACAAGTCGAAGCCAGAATTCCCAGACCCAGCATCGCTCTACATCAGCGTGATTTCACGCACTGACCCGAGCGCTGCACCGACAGGGTTTGAGAACGTTTTTGTGCTGGTTCCAATCGCACCTGACGTGCGACTCGGTAGCGGCGGAATCGACCGCGGCGGCGACCCAGACCTCGAGGCTGCTGCCGATCGAGTCATCCAGCAGATTGCCGACTGGTGCAAGATTCCAGATTTGGCCGAACGCATCGTGGTTCGCCGAACCATGGGTCCGGGCAACTTCGCAAACGAACTCAACGCCTGGTCAGGCACCGCGCTAGGTATGGCTCACACACTGAGACAGAGTGCATTCTTCAGACCGAAAAATCGCAGCAAAAAGGTCAGCAACCTGTTTTATGTCGGACACAACACCATTCCAGGTATTGGCCTGCCAATGTGTCTGATTGGCGCCGAGCTTGTGCTCAAAAACCTGCTGGACGATCGCTCGGTTGGTCCGACTCAGAACGAGATTCGACCATTGCCCGACAAGGCCTGGAAGGGCCTTCGCTAGAGCGAGTCGGGGTCTTCCGGTTCGGGTGAGGTCGGCTTGGCTTTGTTCAGCCCGACGAAGAACACAATCAGACCCAATAGGCCCACCAAGCCTCCCATCGGAACTGTGATCATCAAACCCCAGATGGCGGCTCCGCCGCTGGCTGGGTCGCCTTCGCTCATCCAATTGTGACCGGGTGCAGTGTTTGCTCGAGCAATCCATAGCGGGAAAAAGGCGACCACAAAGCCAAGTAAAAAGAGCACGAGACCCGTTATCACGGCACCTGTGCCACTGTCACGCTCGGCTGGTTTTTCAGAATTTTCAACAGACATGATTCCCCCGAATCTCACGCATTTCTCCGATTGTGTGCGTGCTGAACATCACTCTAGCTAGAGTTCTCGGCGCTGCCAACGAATCAGATTTGCGCGGCTAAAAGATCGCCCGCAGACGCCACAGCTTGATTCACTCGCGGGGCGACGATAGCGAAAATGTTCATGACCTGCCGGGCAATAGCCGACCCAGGGAGCGGTCGCGTTGGCAATTTCTGCGCCGCTGAATCGTTCGGCTCGATAGCCGATTGCTTTCGCGGTCGACAACCACTTCTTTCCGTGCCCGGCTCGCTTTCCCGAAAGCGCGTGAGCGATTTCGTGCAGCATCACCTGGCGGCTCTCATCAAAGGAATGAATCGAAACCAGATATTTCGAAATGGTGATGCGCTGGTCGGTGTACGAGCAAAGACCGGCTCTCCGTTTTGCGTTATCAAAATCGAAGGACCAAACGGAGGTATCCAGGTGCTGGGCCATAAGCGCTTGAGCCAGCGCTCGAACGTAATCGAAACGATCAAGGCTCATCCGTTGGTGTCGTCGACCACTCTCATTGAATTGGCGACCGTTCACGAATCCAACTTTTAGATATGCGCGGTGAGCTCGTTCGTTCTCAACCAGATGCGTCAGAGTGACCTGATCGAGTTTCAAGACCTCGAGAGCGTATTCGCTCGCAAAACGCACGGCCTCGGTTCCAAGACCGCGGCCTAGATATTCGCTCTTGATGGCGATGCGAAGGTTCATCGCGTTCTTGCCCGAGTTGAATTCATTCAGGACAACCTCGCCAGCAAAGTCGCCTGTGGCATTGTCAAAAACCGCCCAGTCGAGTCGATCAGTTTTCAGCCGTCTGGAACTCAACCATTCCTGAATAGATTCGCGAGTGAATTTAGGACTCGGACCGGTCCAGCGAGCCACTTCGGCATCGGTCAAAAGCTGGAGGTAATCGTCCAACACATGCTCGTTCAGCTGACTGAGCGTGACCAAGTCGCCACGCAGAGTTGGCGCTGAGGCGGGGGTTTGGAACGTCATGACTTCTCGAGGATAACCTCGGCGGGTGGAACCTGCTGATGCGCGCGTTGCCGTGGCGCATTCGCGTACATTTCAGGTTTATAAAAAGATTCTGGAATCGAGTCGTTTTCTGCAAATTCACTGTGAGTTCACCAGTAGAGTTTGGGCATGTCAAATAACACCTCAGGCTCTGCTAAGGCAACCTCAATCGAAACAAACGATGTTTCTCCGATCTCCGCAGGTGAGCGTCACGGTAAGGCGTGGCACTTGTTTACGGTTTGGTCGTCCCCGAACCTAGAGTTCGCAACCGTATTCATTGGCTTCTTGGCTGTTATCGCGTTCGGTCTGAACGTCTGGCACGCGATTCTCGCTGTCGTAGTAGGTAACACTCTGGCAGCTGTCACTCACGGTGTCCTCAGCACTTGGGGCCCTAAGCACGGACTCCCTCAGATGGTGCTCAGCCGCAGCGCTTTCGGCAAGTGGGGCAACCTGCTACCTGCCGGTATGTCGACTCTGGTTGCCGGTATCGGCTGGTTCGCCGTTAACAGCACCTCGGGCGCATTCGCACTTCAGGCCCTGACCGGTCTGCAAATCGAAGTATCGCTGGCAATCGTTGTGGTTGCCCAGGTCGGTATCGCGTTTGTTGGCCACAACCTAATCCAGAAGTTCGAGCGTTACGCGTTCTACTACCTCGTTGTAGTTTTCGGTATCGCATCGGTAATCGTTCTCAGCCAGGGCAACTACGTTGTGCCAGCTGACAAGAGCGCCTTCAACCTGATCGGTTTCACCCTCACCGCTGCAGCCGCTTATGGCTACACCGCTGGTTGGACCGCCTTTGCTTCGGACTACACCCGTTACCTGCCTGCAAACACCGACTCGAAGCAGCTCGGTTGGGCCGCTGGTCTCGGCAACTGGTTCGCAACCACCCTGCTCATGAGCGTCGGTGCTGTTGCTTGGACCGTGGCTTCACCTGATGGCAACCCAACTCAGAACTTCACCAACTTGCTCCACAGCCCTGTTCTGGCTTCACTCGTCCTGTTCGGTATCGCCGTCGGTTCGATTGGTGCAAACGTTCTCAACGTTTACTCAGGCGCAATGTCGTTCCTGGCTATGGGCTTCAAGCTCGGTTTCAAGACTCGTCGTGCACTCATGGTTGCTCTCGCCGGCATCATCGGTTCGGCAACCGCATACGCAGCTATCAAGGGTGACTTCGTCGGTAGCTTCGAGGGCTTCCTGCTCGTCGTTTCGTACTGGGTTGCTCCATGGATCGCAGTGGTCTTCACTGACTGGCTGGTTCGTGGCCGCAAGCTCGACAGCAACCTAGATGACAACGGCAACTGGGCTGGTCCTGTCGCTTTCGTCATTGCGATGCTTGTTTCGGTGGTTGGCTTCTGCAACCAGCTCGCCTACACCGGCCCACTGGCTAAGGCCTGGGCTGTCGGCGACATCACCCCACTGGTCGGCTTTGCTCTAGCAGCAGGAATCTACGCGCTGCTGTTCAAGGTCGCCGTCAAGAAGTAACCCCAAACAAAAACTGATCGAGAGGCCTCGGCAATGGAATTCCAAGTTGGACAAATCTTCGCTACCGATGAAGAGAAGCTCCAGGTTGCTATTGCCGAGGCCCACCTCGGTTTGTCAGAGGGTGGCATTCCTATCGGTGCTGCGCTCTTTGATGAAGAAGGACGCCTTCTGGGTAGCGGACACAACCTTCGCGTTCAAGAGGGCGACGCCTCGATGCATGGCGAGACTTCGGCGTTCCGCAACGCGGGTCGTCAGCGCTCATACAAAAAGGTGACCCTTGCCACCAGTCTTTCGCCCTGCTGGTACTGCAGCGGTTTGATTCGCCAATTCAACATCGGACGCGTTCTGGTCGGCGACGACAAGAACTTTATGGGCGGACAAGACTGGGTCGCCGAACACGGAGCCGAAGTGCACGTGATGAACGACCCAGGACTGATTGAGCTCATGCGCGAGTGGATTGAAGCTAATCCGACTCTCTGGAATGAGGACATCGGCGAGGACTGAGCAAGGCGAGGCTTTGCCTCGACAGGCTGTCCGAGACTTTCGCGAGCAACTGACAACAAACGAACCCAGGGATCCCTGGGTTCTTTTTTTACCTGAAATGGTGCACCGCTAATATTTAGGAATGACGAAGCACAGCCGCCCTTGGGGTTATCACGCCCCTGAACAGTCAGCTCAGGTTGACTGGGAGCTCCACCCCGACACCATCGCGATTCGCGGTGGCCTCGCTCGCACCGGTTTCGGTGAGACCGGTGAAGCTCTATTCATGAACAGCGGCTTCACCTACGACAGCGCCGAGCAAGCCGCGGCTTCGTTCCGCGATGACGAAGAGCACTTCCTTTACAGCCGCTTTGCGAATCCAACCGTTGCGATGTTTGAACAGCGACTCGCAGCTCTCGAAGGTGCCGAAGCCGCGATGGCAACCAGCACTGGAATGTCAGCGATGTTTGCCTCGGTCGCATCCATGGTCAAGCAGGGCGATCGCGTTGTTGCGTCATTGAACATGTTTAGCTCCTGCTACGTAGTTTTGTGCGAGATCCTCCCGCAGTGGGGCATCGAAACCGTTCTGGTAGACGACAACAGTGAGGCTGCCTGGGCGGACGCCTTGAAGGAACCGACCAAGCTGGTCTTTATCGAAACCCCGAGCAATCCGCTGCTCGGTTTGATTGACATCCGCATGGTCAGCGACCTTGCTCACAAGGTCGGTGCAACGGTAATCGTCGATAACGTCATGGCGTCCCCAGTTCTGCAAAAGCCTCTCGAGCTCGGCGCTGACGTGATCATGTACTCGGCGACCAAACACATCGACGGCCAGGGTCGAGTTCTTGGTGGAGCGGTTTGCGGTTCGCGCGACTACATCAAGAACACATTGATGCCGTTCATTCGCCACACCGGCCCTTCAATGTCCTCGTTCAATGCCTGGGTGCTTCTGAAGTCACTGGAAACCCTAACGATGCGCGTTGAACGGATGAGCTCTAACGCTCAGGCAGTTGCTGAAGCGCTTGAGGCTCACTCGGCGATTGAACGTGTTTACTATCCAGGCCTCAAGAGTCATCCAGATTATGAATTGGCACAGCGCCAAATGAAGTCCGGTGGTTCAACGGTGGCCTTCAAGCTCAAAGGCGACCAGAGCCAGGTTTTCAAATTCATGGATGCGCTTCAGGTCATCGACATTTCGAACAACATTGGTGATTCAAAGTCGTTGATCACTCACCCGACGACCACGACTCATCGCCGTTTGACTCCCGAGGTGCGCGAGCAGATGGGAATCACCGAGAGCACGGTTCGTTTGTCGGTCGGTCTCGAATCGGCTGACGACCTAGTGCGCGATCTGACTCAAGCGCTCGCGCGGCTCTAACCCGGCTACTTGCGAATTGCCGCGATGCGCTCGATCGCGTCCGTGATTTGTGCTTTGCTGCAGGCAAAGTTGAAGCGCACGAAATTCTTGTAATTCGCACCACCCATGTCGGGGCCAGGCACAACCGCAACTTTGGCGTCTCGAAGCATCGCGCCGGCCGGATCATCACCCAGGTTTAGCGCTGACACCTCCCACATCGACAGGTAGCCGTTCTGCGGCAGGTGCGCAACTACACCCGGCAGCTTCGCGTGGAGTTCGGCCAACATGTGGTGACGGTTTTCATCCAGGGTTGCCAGACAGCTCGCCAACCATTCATCACAATCGTTGAAGGCTACCGTCATTGAGAAGGCGCCGAGAATCGAACTGCGCCAATGGGTGTCATCAGGAATCGCCTTGACCAGCTCGGCGATCTCGGGCGAATCCCAAACCAAAATTGCGGCTTTGAGGCCGGCAAGGTTGTAACTCTTGCTGCTCGAGGTGATGCAAACGCCTGTGCGACGAGCTGCGTCGCTAACCGATAGGTAGGGCACGAATTTCTCACCGCGGTAAGTTAGCGGCGCGTGAATCTCGTCGCTGATTACGACCACACCGTATTTTTCGGCGAGCTCAGCCAGCGCAATCAACTCTTCGCGCGTGTGGATGCGCCCGACCGGGTTCTGCGGTTGGCACATCAGGTAGTACTTTGCGCCGGCGGCAAAGGCATCCTCGATGGCTTGAAGATCGAGATGCCAGTGCGGGGCATCCTCGGCGGATTCATTGTGACGTAGCGGGGCATCGACCAGAGTTAGACCAACCTCGCCAATCCACCTGAAAAAGGAGGAGTAAACCGGACTGCTGATAACGGCACGCTCACCGGGTTTCGAAATTGCGCGCAAAAACTCGACCGTTGCGACCGCGACATCGGTGGCGATTTTGAAATTTCTAGGATTCACATCCCAGTCCCAGTGTCGCTTGGCGTAACCCGCAAAAGCCTCACCGAGTTCTGGAATCGGACCGAGATAACCCAAGTCGTTTCGTTCGACAAAATCGTGCAGCATCGCCTTGATTGGCTCAGCGATCTGAAAGTCCATCTCGGCAACGTGCATCGGCAAAACATCCGGTGCGTAACGGCGCCACTTCGAACTGTGACGTGCCTTTAGTTCGGCCATTGAATCTGATTGGACGCGCTTATCGCTCATGGCTCCAGTATGCCGTAGGGGCAGCAAGGCAGAGCAAAGTTGCACTAAAAGTCAAAGTGACCCTAAGATGGTGACAGATAAAGTGTTTGTGACTTTTAGTTAGGGATGCGATGAGCTCTCAGCCGGCGCTAGCGGTGTCAACCGTGATTTTTGCGCTGCGCTCGGATGCAACCGGCAACCTGCGCCTAGCGTTGCCGCTGGTGCGACGCATCCGTTCACCGTTCGAGGGCCGCTGGGCTTTGCCGGGCGGACCACTGGCCGAAAACGAGTCGATCTCAGATTCGGCAGCGCGAACCCTTGCCGCAACCACCGGCCTGACTCCGAGCTATCTTGAGCAGCTGTATGCGTTTGGCGGATTGGACCGCTCCCCCGCGCTAAGCCCAGACGACCCCACGCCCGAGCGCGTCGTGTCGATTGTTTACTGGGCCTTGGTTGGTTCGGCCGAGGCAGAGCAAACCTTGGCGAGCGAAAATGTGCAGTGGTTTTTCGCCGACGAATTGCCCGAATTGGCATTCGACCACAACCTGATTGTCGAGTACGCCCTATGGCGACTCCGCAACAAGGTTGGCTACAGCCGAGTAGCTCACGGCTTTTTGAGTGAACGCTTCACCCTCGCTGAATTGCGTGAGGTCTACGAAGCCATCTTGGGCAAGCAGCTCGACCCAGGAAACTTCAGACGAGCAGTCGAGGCATCTGGCGCAGTGGTGCCGACCGGCGAGCGCCTCGGCGGCACCAAACATCGGCCACCAATGCTCTACCGCTACAACTCAGACTTCGATCTCACCGATCAAGGCCCACTCAACCCAAACCGCAAAACCACAGGAGCAAGCGCATGACTACAGCATCGGTCAATGAACGCATCCAACTGATCGTCAAGAATGCAAGCGCTGGCTCAACCTGCAGCCCTAGCCTTGCCGAAGGGCCTTGGGGTTTTGACGCCAAACCGGGTTATGGTCCAGGTGCTTCCAGCGAGGATCAGATTCCCTCGGACGCGCCGCGTCAGGGAGCGTTGCCGCAGGAATACCGTGAAGCGACCGACGCCGAATTGCACGAGCGGATTCGCGCGGCCAAGGCAAGTCTGGGTGACCGGGTCGTGATTCTCGGTCACTTCTATCAGCGCGACGAAATTGTCCAGCACGCCGACTATCTGGGTGACTCATTCCAGTTGGCAAATGCCGCCAAGGCGCATCCGGAAGCCGAGGCCATTGTTTTTTGCGGTGTGCACTTTATGGCCGAAACCGCAGACATTCTCTCGGGTCCGGAACAAAAGGTGATTTTGCCAAACCTTGCGGCAGGTTGCTCGATGGCCGATATGGCCGACATCGACTCGGTCGAGGAATGCTGGCGACAGCTCGAGGAACTCTACGGTACCGAACCAGATGAGCACGGGCGCGTCCCGGTCATTCCAGTGACTTACATGAATTCGTCTGCGGCTCTGAAGGGATTCTGCGGTCGCAACGGCGGAATCGTCTGCACCTCGTCGAACGCTGAGACCGTGCTGCGTTGGGCGTTTGAGCGGGGTCAGCGCGTACTGTTCTTCCCCGATCAGCACCTGGGTCGAAACACCGCCAAAGCCATGGGCGTCCCGGTCGAGCAGATGCCACTCTGGTGGGGACGCAAACCACTTGGCGGTAACAGCGCCGAGACCCTAACCGATGCCAAGGTCATTCTTTGGAACGGATTCTGTTCGGTGCACAAGCGCTTCAACGTCGGTCAAATCGAAAAAGCGCGTGCCGAGTTCCCTGGAGTGCGAGTCATCGTGCACCCCGAATCACCGATGGATGTGGTCGACGCCGCCGACGAGTACGGTTCAACCGACTACATTCGCAAGGCAGTGCAGGCGGCAACCGAGCCAACCGTTTTTGCCATCGGGACCGAGATCAACATGGTGCAACGATTGGCGGCCCAGCACCCCGAACACACCATCTTCTGCCTTGACCCAGTGGTCTGCCCCTGCTCGACCATGTACCGAATCCACCCCGGATACCTGGCTTGGGTTCTGGAACGACTGGTCGCCGGTGAGGTCGTAAACCAAATCACCGTGTCGGATGAGGTGGCCGAAACCGCCAAGGTTGCACTCGAGCGCATGCTGGCCGCGAAGCCGCTCTAAGCGTTTTTGAAGAGCAAACCCATGAAGAAACTCGTCGTAATCGGAAGCGGGATCGCCGGACTCGTGGCGGCCGTGGAAGCGAGCCGAACCCACGAAGTGGTCTTGGTTACCAAGTCGGTGCTTGCCGAGAGCAACACTCACTATGCACAGGGCGGTATCGCGGCGGTCACCTCGACCGAAGACTCAATCGCCGAGCACGTTGCCGACACTCTCGCCGCGGGCGCGGATTACTGTTACGAACCGGCGGTACGCGTCCTTTGCGAAGATGGACCGGCCCGCATCAACGACCTGGTCAACTTTGGTGTGGAGTTCGATCGGAACCCCGACGGAACAGATTGGGCACTCGGTCTCGAGGCGGCTCACTCGCACGCGCGCATCCTGCACGCCGGTGGCGACACCACCGGTGCCGATATCTCCAACGCTCTGGTGCGTGCGGTGCGAACTGTCGCTGCCGACATTCACGAGCACACCTTTGTGAGCGATATTGTCCTTGGTTCAGCCGGTCAAGTCGTTGGAGTCGAGCTGATTGACGCAGCTGGAAAGCACGTGATCGAGTGTGACGCGGTGATTCTCGCGAGCGGTGGCGCCGGGCAACTGTACCGTCACACCACGAATCCCGCGGTAACCACCGGTGATGGCGTAGCGGCAGCCTTCCGAGCTGGCGCCGAGCTAGCTGACGTTGAGTTTTATCAATTTCACCCGACCGCCCTCGCGGTTCCAGGTTCATTTCTGATCTCTGAGGCTGTGCGAGGCGAAGGTGCTGTACTGCTGAACAAACGCGGCGAGCGCTTCATGCAGAAACTGCACCCGCTAGCCGAACTGGCACCTCGAGACGTTGTGGCTCGAGGCATTCAAAGCGAGATGCTCGCTCAGGGTGGTCAACCCGTCCTACTCGATGCCACCGGTCTGGGGGCCGAGTTTCTTGCCAAGCGGTTCCCGAGCATCAGTGCCGCCACCAAGGCCTATGGTCTCGACTGGGGGCGAACACCTATTCCGGTGACCCCTGCCGCACACTACTGGATGGGCGGAGTTGCAACCGACATTTTTGGGCGTACTAGTGTGCCCGGCCTTTTTGCTGTTGGTGAGGTAGCCTGCACCGGCGCCCACGGAGCCAACCGTTTGGCGTCAAATTCACTCTTGGAAAGCATCGTCTTCTCGCACCGAGCGGTCAGTGTGCTGAACGAAAGTTGGCCGAAGGAAGCCTCGGCGGTTCGGTTCAACGAGCAGGGCATCCTTGCAGAAATCGAGCTGGCAGACCCTAGTTCGCGAACCGCAGCCGATGGCGCGACCGCGGTAGTCGACCGCGTAGAGTTGCAAACTCTAATGTGGGACAACGTGGGTCTGGCTCGCTCTGGAGAACTGCTGTCATCGACGCGTCACGAATTGGCTCGCTGGCGTCCCGCCGCTGCCGAAAACCGACTCTTCACCGACTGGGAGGACGCGAACCTGCTTGTGCTCGCGACCGCGGTCACCGAGGCTGCGCTTGCGCGAACCGAGAGCCGAGGCGGGCACTTCCGACTTGACTACCCGGCCACCAATCCACTTATGGCCAAGCCCATCACCATCGTCAGAAAGGCTCGCTAATGCTGACTGCAAAAATGATCACCGAGGTTGTCCAGCGAGCTTTGGACGAGGATGCGCCCTGGGGCGACATCACGAGTGAGACGTTGATTCCGGCTCACGCGACAGCGACTGCTGTTCTGAATGCCCGCGAGGATGGCGTTTTTGCAGGCGCCGATGTTTTTGCTGCGGCTTTCGAACTGACTGATCCATCAATCGAGGTCGATCTTCTGATTGCCGATGGGGAAAAGTTCGTAGCAGGCCAGAAACTCGCGACCATCAGTGGTCCGGCGCGCGGGGTTCTGACCGCCGAACGTATCGGCCTGAATTTTGTGCAGCGGATGAGTGGCATCGCGACCCTCACCGCGGCCTACGTATCCAGGATTAGCGGCACGAAGGCTCGCATCGCAGACACTCGTAAAACCACTCCTGGTTTGAGGTCTTTTGAAAGGCACGCGGTTATTTGCGGCGGCGGTCACAACCACCGGTTTAGCCTCTCGGACGCCGTTATGGCCAAAGACAACCACCTCGCAGTTTTGACCTCGGGAGGAAAAGACCTAACCACCGAGTTGGCCCGAGTTCGTGCTGCCCTCCCACACACGATGAAGCTCGAGGTCGAGGTTGACCGGGTCGATCAGATTGCGCCGGTTCTGGCTGCTGGCGTCGACATCATCATGCTCGACAATTTCTCGACCGACCAGCTGCGGGAAGGCGTTGCGCTGATCGCAGGGCGAGCTATCGTCGAGGCATCCGGCGGTGTCAATTTGGATACGGTTGCGGAGATCGCATCCACCGGTGTTGACGTGATTTCGGTTGGCGCTCTCACTCACAGTGCTCGCGCGCTCGATCTGGGCCTCGACATCGAGCTCAGCTAGGTCACGCCGATGATCTATCTCGACAATGCGGCGACCACCCCACCGTTCGAGAATTCGCTGCGGGCGGCATGGCCATGGCTAACGACCGAGTTCGGCAACCCTTCATCGACACATGAACTCGGTCTGACAGCAAAGGCGGCGCTTGAGTCAGCTCGTGAATCGGTGGCCGAAAGCCTAGGGTGCCGGGCTTCAGAGATTATTTTCACCAGCGGTGCAACCGAGAGCAACAACCTCGGCATCAAGGGCCTCGCGCTGGCTAATCCTCGCGGGCGACAGATCATCAGCGCAAAAACCGAACACTCGTCTGTTCTCGCAAGCATCGAATTCTTGGTGCGGCACCACGATTTCAGGGTCGATTGGCTCGACGTTGACCGCGAAGGTCGAATCTCGCTCGAGCAACTCGCTACCGTTCTGAGCAGCGATACCAGCCTGGTTAGCCTCATGTGGGTCAACAACGAGTCGGGTGTGATTCATGATCTGCCGGCAATCGCTGGCCTCTGCCAGGCTGCCAGCGTGCCGCTGCACTGCGATGCCGTTCAAGCCATCGGCCACCTGGCAGTCAATCTTGCCGAGGTGCCAATCAGTAGCCTCGCCATCTCGGGTCATAAATTTGGCGCACCCAAGGGCTCGGGAGTACTTTTTGTGCGAGCGTCTGCCGCCTTTGAGTCGGTTGCCAATGGTGGCGGCCAAGAGTCAGGGATGCGCTCGGGCACTCAAAACGTTGCGTGGGCTGTTGCCATCGCCGACGCGCTCGCGCAGCATCGGGGCGTGACTGCCGACGCCCAGCTAGACCGCGGCTTGGCGCAGCAGACCCGCAATTTCATCGACGCGGTTCTGCTGGCCGTGCCGCGCGCGCAACTCGTGGGGCCGCGACCGACAATCGACCGCATGGAGCGGTCGCCCGCGATCGCGTCCTTCGTGTTCGAGGGTTTGAATGGTGAAACGATTCTGCTCGAGCTTGAACGCCGAGGCATCATCTGTTCCAGTGGTTCGGCTTGCTCGGCTGGCAGCACCGAGCCATCTCATGTGCTGCTGGCGATGGGCTACGACCCTGACTTAGCGCGCACGGCCGTTCGTTTTTCGTTTGCGAGCGAGTTGCCTGGGGTGAAGCGAACCGCGACTACTGAACCGTTTGATGCTAATCGGGTGGTCCAGGCGCTGGTCGAAATCACCGAGAAACTCGCTGGCTGATCGGGCGAAACCAAGCCGTAATCAAGGCGTGGCAGACTAAAGCCATGACCGAAAAACAGTCACCCCAACCAAAAGTTCTTGTCATTGTTCATGACAAAGACGGCAATCTCAATGAGCTGGCAGCGCCGCTGGCCGAAGAGGGCCTGTTCCTCGATATCTGGGATGCCGAACACAACAAAACCAAGGTTCCGAAACTGGACGAACTGAACCAGTACGACGGCATCATTTCGCTAGGCGCGCAGG
>JAGWTM010000034.1 GCA_028868975.1 Actinomycetales bacterium | reverse complement strand
CCGATCTTGGTCGGGGGGAGCATGCTTTACGTCGCAGCCGTGCTCAACACGTTCGAATTTCCTGCCCGCGATGAAGCACTTCGTGCCGAACTCGAGGCCGATCTCGAACGACTCGGTTCTCCTGAACTGCATCGTCGACTAGCGGCCCTGGATCCAGTCGCGGCGTCCCGAGTCGATCCCGCCAACCCGAGGCGTGTGGTGCGCGCACTGGAAATTGTCTTGGTCACCGGACAACCTTTCGCCGCAGCATTACCCGAGGAGCCTGAAAGTTGGCAACCGGTTCTCGAAATTGGGCTCAATTCCGACCGCGCCAATCTCGTTGGTCGTCTAGAAACGCGAGTGCAGCGAATGTGGCAAAAAGGGCTGCTGGATGAGGTTGAGTCGCTGATTCCGCTGGGGCTTCGCGAGGGCAAAACCTCCAGTCGAGCCATCGGTTACGCGCAGGCTCTCGGCCAGTTGGACGGCCTGTCAACGCAAGAGGAGGCCATTGCCGAGACGGTGCGATTGACCCAGCGCTACGCCCGCCGCCAGATGAGTTGGTTTCGCCGCGATAAGCGCATCCAGTGGTTTGATTACCAGGATGAGCACTTCACTGCTCGTGCCATCGAATCGGTGCACCGCTGGTTGGAAGCATAGGCTTAAGTCATGGCGACGCTCGAGTTCACAAAAGGTCATGGCACCGGCAACGATTTTGTGCTGTTTTTCGATCCAGAGGGCGAAATCAACCTGACTACCGAGCAGATTGCGAAACTTTGCGATCGCCACTTTGGTGTCGGTGCTGACGGTGTGATTCGCGTCATTCGGTCGGCAGCGTTGCCTGCGGGACAGCATCTGTTGCAGGACGCCCCCGAGGCTGAGTGGTTCATGGATTACTACAACGCCGATGGCTCGATCGCGGAAATGTGCGGGAATGGCACCCGCGTATTTGCTCGCTACCTAACCGAAAAAGGGCATGTGATTCTCGGCGACGGTGAAACGCTGAGCATTGGAACACGAGCCGGCGTGCGAGACATTCAGCGAAACCTTGCGGGATTCGCGGTCGACATGGGTCGGTGGAAGCTCGATGGGGGAGAACCGACTGTATCGGCCACCAAACTGGATGTGCCGAGACCAGGTGTGGGTATCAACGTTGGTAATCCGCACGTGGTGGTGGCATTGGCTGACCAGAGCGAATTGTCCAACTTGGATTTGACCGCGGCACCCACAATAACTCCGGCTCCAGAAGCGGGAGCCAACGTGGAATTCGTGGTTCCGGCTGAGCCGATGATCAAAGACGGCGTCGGTTCGATTTCGATGCGGGTGCACGAACGTGGTTCGGGGGAGACCCTTAGTTGCGGCACTGGCATTGTTGCCGCAGCTCTCGCAACTCGACACTGGGCAGGAGCCGGGGCGCCGAATCAGTGGTCGGTAACCGTCCCGGGCGGAACCCTCGGAGTTCGCATGTTCCCGACCGAAGACGGCGAGCACGTCGGATTGTCAGGCGCCGCTGTGCTGGTCTACGACGGCCAGATCGACCTGTCTGGACTCTAGATTTTCACTGTCCGAATGACACGAAAGCCCTTGGCGGTCTCCACCCGAGCAACATCGAATTCGGCCCCTAGCTCATCCGCTAGCCATTTTTGCAGTGAATCGGCGCCGAGCTGCTTGGCAACAACGAGATAGCCTTCGCCGCCCTCAACCAGGCGCGGAAGCCAAGTCATCAGAATCTGGTGCAGTGCCTCTTTGCCAACGCGAATTGGCGGGTTAGACCAAACTCCCGAAAACTCGATGTCGTTTGGCACATCCTCTGGTTTGCAGACACGAATGTTCGTTAATCCCAACTTTGCCGCGTTGATCCGAGTGAGTTCCAAAGATCGCTCATTTACATCCACTGCCCAGACAGTGGCTTTCGGTGCGTGCAGCGCAAGGCTGATTGCAATTGGACCCCAACCGCAACCCACATCAATTAGGTCGCCCTCGGTCGGCGCTTTGGCAAGCCAGTCGAGAAGGATGCGCGTGCCGCCATCGACATGGTCTGGGCTGAAGATGCTGTTCGCCGTCGTGACCGTCAACTCACGCTCGGCAAGCCAAACCCGAATTTCCTTTGGCGAAAATTCACTTTCAGGCTCCTGCGAAAAATAGTGCTCTGACGACATAACGGCAACCCTATTACAACCTTGCGAAGTAGTGTTGTCATCATGCTTGACGGCCAAAATCTAGATTCATCGGATGCCCCTGCGGCGGATGCCAGCGCGGGCAGCGACCGCTTGTCTCGTGCCGAAGCGGCCGTCAATCGAATCCTCGCTCGCGGCGCTCGCGCTGCCGCTCTGGGCGCCGAGGAAACTCATGGCTACTCGGATTTCGACGGCGATCAGCTCGAACGCGAAGAGCGCTCGGCCCTACGGCGAGTTGGCGGTCTATCGACCGAGCGTGAAGACATCAGCGATGTCGAATACCGGCAACTTCGGTTAGAGAAGGTTGTGCTCATTGGGCTATACGGTGAGCAGTCGTTGCAGGATGCCGAAAACTCGTTGCGTGAGTTAGCAGCGCTGGCCGAGACTGCGGGGGCTGAGGTGCTTGATGGGCTTCTGCAGCGCAGAGCGCATCCGGACCCAGCTACCTATCTTGGAAAAGGTAAGGCTCAGGAGCTAAAGGAATTGGTCGCTCTAGTAGGAGCCGACACGGTTATCGCTGACACTGAATTGGCGCCAAGCCAGAGGCGTGCGCTCGAAGACGTCGTGAATGCCAAGGTGATTGACCGCACTGCCGTAATTCTCGACATTTTTGCCCAGCACGCCAAGAGTCGCGAGGGCAAGGCTCAGGTTGAATTGGCTCAGCTGGAATACCTGCTGCCACGCTTGCGCGGTTGGGGTGAATCTATGTCCCGTCAAGCTGGTGGACAGGCTGCTGGCGGTGTTGGTATGGGCTCACGAGGCCCAGGTGAGACCAAGATTGAGCTCGATCGTCGGCGAATCAACACTCGCATGGCCAAGTTGCGCAAGCAGATTGCGGCCATGAAGCCCGCGCGTGACACAAAACGAGCAAATCGAAATCGAAACGCTGTTCCAAGCGTCGCGATCGCCGGTTACACCAATGCGGGTAAGTCTTCGCTGCTAAATCGCATGACTTCAGCAGGGGTTCTCGTGCAAAATGCCCTGTTCGCAACGCTGGATCCAACCGTTCGCAAGGCCGCCACACCCGATGGGCGCGCTTACACTATCGCTGACACGGTCGGATTTGTTCGAAACCTGCCGCACCAACTCGTTGAGGCATTCCGTTCGACTCTCGAAGAAATCGCCGAGAGTGACCTGATTGTGCATGTTGTGGATGCGTCACACCCTGATCCATCGAGTCAGATTGCAACTGTTCGCGACGTTATCGGGGAGACCGGTGCTCGTGACATTCCCGAACTCATCGTCTTCAACAAAATCGATTTGGCAGATGAGACCCAGCGCATGGCTTTGCGAGGAATGGAACCTAGATCAATCGAGGTTTCAGCACGAACTGGCGAGGGCATCGAGGAACTGCTGGTGAAAATTGCAGAGTTGCTGCCTGAGCCGGATGTTCAGGTCGAGGTTTTGATTCCTTACAACCGCGGAGACTTGGTCTCGCGACTACACATCAACGGTCGGATCATTAGCCTCGAGTACGCCGAAACGGGCACGCATGTCAGGGCGATGGTAAAACCAGAACAAGCGGCTGAGTTGGCCCAGTTCAAGCTCTAGAGCTTGCGCATCACCGTAACAACCTTGCCCTGAATCACTGCGCTGTCACCTGGAATCGGCTCCATCGTGGAGTTCCGTGGAATCAGCCAGACGTGTCCGTCGCGCTGTTTGAAGACCTTTACCGTGGCTTCGCCATCTAGGAGCGCGGCCACTATGTCGCCGTTTTCAGCAGTGTTCTGAGCCCTGCAAACCACGAAGTCACCATCGCAAATAGCGGCGTCGATCATTGAGTCACCGTGGACCTCAAGCATGAACAATTGGCCATTTCCGACCATGTTCCGAGGTAGCGGAACCATCTCTTCAACGTGCTGCTCGGCTGTAATCGGAACACCGGCGGCAATTCGGCCCACGAGCGGCACCATTGCCGCTTCGGTGTAGGGGGTTGAAAACTCCGCGAATGAATCCGGGGTCGTCATCGCCTCCGGCGTTATTAGGACGCGAATGCCGCGTGCCAACCCCTCGAGAGCGATGTAGCCGGCACGCTCAAGCTGCTCAAGCTGATACTTCACACTGGCGACAGAACTCAGACCAACGGCATCGCCGATCTCTCGCATCGAAGGGGAGTACTCGTTCGACTGCTTGTACTGAACGATGAATTGGAGGATTTGCTCGCTGCGCGCACTAAGCCCCCCGCTGTTCTTGCTAGCCATTGCGTTCCTTTCGATCACTTGGCCCCGAGCTGGAAACCATAAATGTCGGTGGTGCGAGATTTACTACTGCTATCGAAAGTTTATTCGGATTCCTCGGGTATTCCAAACAAATTTTCGAGAGATTTGCAAAAAGTCTTGACAAAGTGTCGGTGGTCTTTCGTAATCTTGTTCTAAAGCGAACAAATGTTCGAAGAAAAAGCGCCAAGGTTCACCACAGGTACAAGATCCATAAGTTTCAACTAGAAAACGAGCAGGAAGAGCGAACTGAGATGTCACAGGTCAACAACTCACGAGTCAACCGTCCAACTACCTACAGCCGAGCAGCAGTTGCGGCGCCAGTAAACCTTCGAGGGCTGTTCCGCAAGGCAATGGTCGCAGCGGTCGCGGCTCTCGGCATCTTCGCTTTCGTTGCCGGCCAGTCGGCAAATGCATCGAGCGAGTCGGTAAAGGTTTCCTTCGAGCACATCACTGTCCACTCAGGTGAAACCCTCTGGCAGCTCGCTCAGGAATACGGTAAGGGCCAAGATGCCCGCGAATGGATTGCTGCCGTTGTCGACCTGAACGGCCTGTCAACGGTTGAGCTTCAGCCGGGGCAAGACCTGGCGCTTCCTCGCAATTAGAAGTCACGAGCAGACCCAAAACCAAGCCGGGCGATAACCTTGTCGAGTGGCTACTCTCGATGACCTTCCAATCCGCGACGACCTAAAGGGTCAGAAACCTTACGGAGCTCCTCAGCTGGAAGTTCCGGTGTCCCTGAACGTAAACGAGAACACCCATAGAATCCCCGAAACTGTTGCGGTCGACATAATCTCTCGTTTGGCTGCGGCGGTGCTCAACGTCAACCGGTATCCGGACCGTGAATTTCACGCACTTCGCGCAGCCCTAGCGAACTACCTGGGTTTTGACCTTGCCGTGGCAAACATTTGGGCTGCTAACGGCTCGAATGAAGTGCTTCAACACATCTTCCAAGCCTTTGGCGGTCCTGGCCGAAAGGCTTTGAGTTTCACCCCGACCTACTCGATGTACTCGTTGATTGCACAGGGTACCGGGACCGAGTGGGTCGGCGTTCCACGCGCGGATCGCTTCGAGTTGACCGCGGATTTGGTTCGAGAAGGCATCCTCGAAAACAAGCCGGACATCGTTTTGCTCTGTTCGCCAAACAATCCAACCGGCACTCCTGTAAGCCTCACGGTCATCGAGGCTGCTTATCAGGCAGTGTCCGAGTCCACAGGTGGAATACTCGTGGTCGACGAAGCCTACGCCGAGTTTGCCTCCGACCCGACTGGCTCGGCTTTGGAACTCCTCGCAGGCAGGGAGCGCTTGCTCATTTCAAGGACTATGTCAAAAGCCTTCGCTTTTGCTGGTGCCCGAGTTGGTTACCTAGCGGCCGACCCGGCCGTTGTTGATGCGCTGAGACTCGTCCGTTTGCCATATCACCTGAGTGCTTTCACGCAAGCGGCGGCAGAGGCAGCGCTGGCCCACAGTTCCGAGATGTTGGCCATGGTGGATGACATCAAGTCACAACGTGACCGAATCGTCTTCGAACTCAAGCGACTCGGTTTGGACGTCTACCGCACGGACTCGAATTTTGTACTATTCGGAGGCCTAGCCGATGCGGCCCAGGTCTGGCAAGCTCTGCTCGATCGAGGCGTACTCATTCGAAATGTCGGCATCGATGGCACCTTGCGTGTGAGCGCGGGAACTGAAGCCGAGACCACCGCGTTCCTAAAGGCCATAGCGGAAGTCCTCTGAAGGTAGACTTGTGGAATCCCACAAAGAAGTTCTTGCGAAAGGCCGTACCGTGAGCAGAACCGCCTCGATTACTCGAGCAACCTCTGAGTCGTCGATTCAGCTGACCATCAACCTTGATGGCTCGGGAATCTCCAAGGTCCACACCACTGTGCCCTTCTTCGATCACCTGCTGACCGCATTCGCAAAACACTCGCTTGTCGATCTGGAAGTTGTCGCCACAGGCGACACCCACATCGATGTCCACCACACGGTCGAGGACACCGCAATTGTGCTCGGTCAGGCGATTCGTCAGGCTCTCGGCGATAAGTCGGGTATCTCGCGCTACGGGGACGCCACGGTGCCTCTCGATGAAGCGCTGGTGCGGGCTGTCGTTGACCTCTCGGGCCGTCCGTATCTTGTCCACACTGGCGAACCGGCCGGGTTTGAATTTCACCTCATTGGCGGACACTTCACCGGCTCAATGGTGCGTCACGTTTTTGAGGCCATCGCTTTCAACGCTGGTATCACCTTGCATGTCAACGTTTTGGCCGGACGCGATCCACACCACATCGCCGAGACCGAATTCAAAGCTTTCGCTCGGGCATTCCGATTCGCGGTCGAACACGACAGCCGCGTCAAGGGAATCCCATCGACCAAGGGCGCTCTGTGATTGCACCGCGTGTTGTGGTGCTTGACTACGGCAGCGGCAACATCCACTCAGCGGCCCAGGCGCTTCAGGTTGCCGGAGCCCGGGTCGAAGTCACGCGAGACAAAGACGCGATTCTCAACGCCGACGGCTTGTTGGTGCCCGGTGTCGGTGCATTTACGGCGGTAATGGAGCAACTTGAAGCAGTCCGAGGCGCTGAACTAATCGACCGGCGCTTGGTCGCTTCGAAACCCGTTCTGGGCATTTGTGTCGGAATGCAGGTGATGTTCGAGCGCGGTGTCGAGCACGGTCTCGATACCGAGGGGTTGGGGCAGTGGCCCGGTGTGGTCGAAGCCTTGGAAGCTCCGCGCATCCCGCACATTGGTTGGAATACGGTTGAGGCGCCAACAGATTCGGTGCTGTTTCAGGGCATAGCCAATGAACGTTTTTACTTTGTTCACTCATACGCTGCAAAAGAGTGGTTGATTACGGATTCACCGCTGGCGAGGCCCAAGGTGACCTGGACCGAGTACGGCGATCGATTCATTTCGGCGGTTGAAAATGGCCCGCTTTCGGCTACGCAGTTTCACCCGGAAAAATCCGGCAAGTCCGGCATTCGACTTTTGACCAACTGGCTGAACTCCTTTTAGCCCACTTCCAAGATAGGAACACCTTGACCAGCAAACTAGAGCTTCTTCCGGCCGTAGACGTCGCAGATGGAAAGGCCGTTCGCCTAACCCAGGGTGAAGCCGGATCCGAAACCGACTACGGAAACCCGGTGGAGGCTGCCATGACCTGGGTTACTGCTGGAGCCGAGTGGATTCACCTTGTTGATCTGGACGCGGCTTTCGGCCGAGGTGACAATCGTGCAGTCATCGCCGATGTCGTCAACGCAGCCTCTGGCAAGGTCAAGATTGAGCTCAGTGGCGGCATCCGCGATGACCAGTCGTTAGAGGCTGCGCTCGCGGCAGGAGCAACTCGCGTCAACCTAGGCACAGCCGCACTGGAGGATCCGGACTGGACGGCCCGAGTCGTCGCTAAATACGGTGATTTCATCGCTGTCGGGCTCGACGTTCGTGGAACTACTCTCGCGGCCCGCGGTTGGACACGCGAGGGCGGCGACCTCTATGAGGTCCTGGCTCGTCTGGAAGACGCTGGTTGCGCAAGATACGTGGTCACCGACGTAACAAAAGACGGAACCCTCCGCGGCCCAAACCTCGAGCTGCTCGCCGAGGTTATGAAGCGGACTGAAAAACCAGTGGTTGCATCGGGCGGCATCTCATCCCTCCAGGACATTCAAGATTTGCGAGACCTGGTGCCGCAGGGCCTCGAGGGAGCGATCCTGGGCAAGTCACTCTACGCTGGAAAGTTCACCCTCGAACAGGCCCTCGAAATCGCGAATAGCTAATGCCGGTCGATCACGAAAACATCGCCCACATCAACCGCGATGCGCTCCATGACTCAGCTGGTCGCCCATGGCAGGGGAGGGCATTCGAGGCGAATGGCTGGGCTGATGATGATGGTTCGGCGCCTGAAATCCTGATCTCAGCCGTACGCGCTTTTCGCGCGGGCGAGGTTTCTGCTGCCGCGGTCGTTGATGCCTTTCGGCAGAGCCGAGTTTTGATTCCGCTGCTAGCCGAGCTAGGCGAGGCAGAGGTGGGCGAACACGGTCAACTGGTGGATAAGTCTGCCGACTTGTCGATCGTCACAGTTGCCGGGCCCGATGGGCAGACCGTGCTTCCAGTTTTCAGTTCCGTCAGCGCGATGCAGGCGTGGAACCCTAAGGCCAGACCAGTACCTACCGAGCCCATGAAGGCCGCGCTCGCGGCAGCCGCCGAGAACACGCACCGCATTGTGATTGACCCAGGTTCTGAAGAAACCGAATTCGTTCTTCGTCGCCCGGCTATCGAGGCTGTGGCCCGAGGGTTGACTTGGGCCTCACCTGAGGAACGGGCCGACGTTCACGAGATTTTTACCAAGGCGATTGCTGGCGAACCGGAAATCTTCGCTTTCGCACTCATGTCGGGTGATCCTCAATCGAGACTTGCCGGAAGTGAACTACTGGCTCTCTTCAGGGTCCGAACTGGTCTCAGCGAGGAACAACTCAACGCGACCATGAATCGTGTTTTTGAACGCCTCACACAAGACGAAGTTTTCGCAGCTTCAGTCGATTCGATGGCCGTTAAATTGGTCGCTGCTGAAAACTAGTTAACGGGTCCGGTGTACTTCTCGCCCGGTCCGGCGCCCGGCGCATCCGCAATCGGGGATGCCTCGCGGAACGCAAGCTGCAGTGAACGCAATCCATCACGAAGGGGGCGAGCGTGGTGATCGCCAATCTCGGCCGCTGATGCGGTGACCAAGCCTGCGAGAGCGTTGATCAACTTGCGCGCTTCGTCACGATCACCCTTGTAACCGTCTTCCCCGAGTCCGCACTGAACTGCGGCGGCGCTCATCAGGTGAACGGCAACGGTAGTAATCACCTCAACGGCTGGAACCTCGGCGATGTCTCGAAGTTCGCCTTCGACGTCTTTGAATTCGGCCATGGGGTTTTCCTTTCGAAATCTATCTGCTAGGCTAACCCATGGCTCCGAGGTCCGCCTCGGTCAGAAGTGGATTCATTTCCCACCCGCGTCTACCGCCTTCTAAAGGTTGCCGGGTAAAGCTTTGGAAACTTTCGTTTCTGTGCGTCAGTGCGACTAAACGTGCTCTGGTGTGGCCATCTATGTCACACAACAAGAGGAGCAAAGATCAGCGATCCACGTATCAACGAGCGCATTCGCGTGCCTGAGGTCCGCCTCGTAGGCCCAGCGGGTGAGCAGATTGGCGTCGTCCGCATCGAAGATGCGCTGCGCATGGCACAGGAACAAGACCTCGACCTAGTTGAGGTAGCTCCTATGTCAAAGCCTCCGGTAGCGAAACTGATGGACTTCGGAAAATTCAAGTACGAAGCGGCACAGAAAGTTCGCGAGGCTCGCAAGAACCAGGTCAACACCGTTCTAAAGACGGTTCGTTTCGGTCTCAAGATCGATGCGCATGACTACGGCACCAAAAAGGGTCAGATCGAGAAATTCCTCAAGGCTGGTGACAAGGTCAAGGTGATCGTGGTGTTCCGCGGTCGTGAGCAGTCGCGTCCAGAAATGGGCATCAAACTGCTTCAAAAGCTTGCCGAAGAAGTGGCCTCGCTGGGCACCGTGGAATCGAATCCATCGATCGACGGTCGCAACATGGTCATGGTGATCGGTCCACTCAAGAACAAGGCAGAGGCCAAGGCCGAAGCCAAGAAGGCTGCAGAGAAGTCGGTTCGTCCGTCAGAAGCTGCAACCGAACAGCCAACCGAAGCGGCAGCAGACGCTGCCGAATAGAAGGAGATACGAATGCCAAAGCAGAAGACCCACTCGGGTGCCAAGAAGCGTTTCCGCTTCACCGGTAGCGGCAAGCTCATGAAGCAGCAGATCAACATGCGCCACAACCTCGAGCACAAGTCGAGCCGTCGCACCCGTCGTCTAAACCAGGACCAGGTTGTTTCAGCAGCAGACTTCAAGACCATCAAGAAGCAGCTCGGCAAGTAGCCCGAAGCCCACGAGACTTTTTAGGAGTAATAAATGGCAAGAGTAAAGAATGCGGTAAACGCACTCAAGAAGCGTCGTACCGTTCTCGAGCGTGCACAGGGCTACCGTGGCCAGCGTTCACGTTTGTACCGTATGGCAAAGCAGCAGATGCTGCACTCGCTCGTTTACGCGTACAACGACCGTCGCGCTCGCAAGGGTGACTTCCGTCGTCTATGGATCCAGCGCATCAACGCTGCATCACGTGCAAACGGCATGACCTACAACCGTTTCATCCAGGGCCTTGCTTTGGCTGGCGTCCAGGTTGACCGTCGCATCCTTGCTGATCTAGCAGTAAACGAGCCTGCAACTTTCGCAAGCCTCGTTGCTACCGCAAAGGCTGCATTGCCTGCAAACACTTCGGCACCAAAGGTCAAGTAACTTTTGCTGTCGGATCCCAAGGCCAAAAAGGTCCGAGGGGTCGCCAAGCTAAACAAGAAAGATGCCCGGTCTGAGACCGGGCTCTTTCTGCTTGAAGGGCCACAGGGACTCAAAGAGGCACTGAACCGCCCTCGGTTGATTGTCGAGCTTTTCGCAACCGAGGACGCCGTCGCGCGCCATGAAGACCTTTTCGCCCGAGCCAAATCGGCCCGCATCGAGCTTCAGCTTGTGACCGAGGCAGTTCTCAAGGCCATGACTGACACGACTACCCCTCAGGGTGTGCTCGCGGTGTGTCAGCAGCTCGATGTGTCGCTAGACGACGTTGTAGCGACGAAACCAAAACTGGTTGCGCTGCTGGCTAATGTTCGTGACCCGGGTAATGCGGGCACTGTTCTGCGGGCGGCAGATGCGGCTGGAGCCGACGCGGTAATCATCAGCGAGAACAGCGTTGATTTGTATAACCCAAAGGTTGTGCGCTCAACCACAGGTTCGCTGTTTCACCTTCCGGTCGTGGCCGGCGTTGGAATCCAAGAAGCAATTGACGCATTGCGTGCAGCGGGACTCCAATCCTTTGCTGCTGATGGGGGAGGGCGCTCAATAATCGACTTAGCGCCAGGCACTCTTGCGAAACCGACACTGTGGGTCTTTGGTAATGAAGCTTGGGGTTTCGAGCCCGAAACAATTAGCGCGGTAGACCAGGTTGTTGGCTTGCCGCTATTTGGAGCAGCCGAGAGTTTGAACCTAGCCACCGCGGCATCGGTTTGTCTCTACGAATCGGCCTTCGCCCAAAACGGCGCAAAAGAGCGCTAAAGGTAGACTTGGAACCCTATGTCAGAAGCAATTTCTATCAACCAGCAGGCCGTTGACGGCATTGTCGAAGAGGCTCTCGCGACAATCGCGTCCGCCCATGATTTGGCAACTCTGAAGGGGTTGCGTGCACGAATCGTCGGTGACCAATCGGCAATCGCATCGCTGAATGCAAAACTGCGTGACCTGCCTGGTGACCAGAAAGCTTCGGCCGGAGCAATCATCGGCAAGGCGCGCGGCGAGCTGAATGCGGCTTATGCGGCTCGTGAATCAGAGCTATTTGCGGTTGAAGAGCGAGCGAAACTAGCAGCCGAGGCCGTAGACGTTACCGCCGCAGCGAGTCCGGCTCGCATAGGTGCTCGTCACCCACTGTCGCTTCTGATGGACCAGATTTCAGACATTTTTGTCGGTATGGGCTGGGAGATCGCTGAGGGTCCTGAAATCGAAAACGAGTGGTTCAACTTTGACGCGCTCAACTTCGACGCCGACCACCCAGCGCGAGCCATGCAAGACACGTTTTTCGTCGAACCGGCGGATGCTCACCTGGTGCTTCGCACTCACACTTCTCCGGTTCAGGTTCGCTCGATGCTAGACCGTGAACTGCCGGTCTACGTGCTTTGCCCAGGACGCGTGTTCCGCACCGACGAGCTTGATGCAACGCACACTCCGGTCTTTCACCAAGTTGAAGGGCTTGCGGTCGACAAGGGTCTGACCATGGCCGATCTCAAAGGCACGCTAGAACACTTCGCGCGTGTGATGTTCGGACCAGAAGCCAGGATTCGCCTTCGTCCAAGTTTCTTCCCATTCACCGAACCATCGGCTGAGCTCGATGTCTGGCACCCAGGCGCTAAAGGTGGCGCGCGCTGGGTCGAATGGGGTGGCTGCGGAATGGTCAACCCAAACGTGCTTCGGGCCGCCGGTATCGATCCAGAGGTTTACTCGGGTTTCGCGTTCGGCATGGGGATCGAGCGAACCCTGATGTTCCGCAATGACGTCAAAGACATGCACGACATGGTTGAAGCAGACATCCGCTTCAGCGAACAGTTTGGAGTGACCCTCTAATGCGCGTCCCACTTTCTTGGCTTGCCGAGTACGTCGATCTTCCAGGCGATGCAACCGCCGATTCGGTTATGGCCGAGTTGGTCAAGGTTGGCCTCGAAGAAGAAGGCAGTCACGGATTTGATGTGACTGGCCCAGTTGTTGTTGGTCAGGTAGTCGAGTTCACTCCTGAAGAGCAGTCGAACGGCAAGACCATCCGATGGTGTCAGGTACGAGTGGCTCCGGCCGGCTCGAAAGCCGCCGACGGTGGCGATGAAGTTCGCGGAATCGTGTGTGGTGCGAGCAACTTTGAAGTTGGCGACAAGGTTGTTGTTTGCCTTCCTGGCGCGGTTTTGCCAGGCGATTTTGCTATCGCGGCAAGAAAAACTTACGGCCACATCAGCGATGGAATGATGGCTTCGGCTCGCGAGCTTGGCCTGAGCGACGACCACGCTGGCATCATTCGTTTGCACGAAATGGGGCTCGATCCAAAGGTTGGTACCGACGCCCTCGAACTTCTTCAGTTGACCGAATCAGCTGCCGAGGTCAATGTAACTCCAGACCGCGGATACTGCTTCTCGATCCGCGGTATTGCTCGCGAGTACGCGCATGCAACCGGTAGTGAATTCCGTGACCCGGTTGGCAACGCGCACCCTGAGCCAGTTTCTGGTTTTGACCTTCGAATCGAAGACCAAGCTCCAATTCGAGGACGAGTCGGCAGCGAACACTTCACTTTGCGCGCGGTGCGAAACATTGACGCATCCCGACCAACGCCACCATGGATGGTTTCCCGATTGAAGCTTGCTGGCATGCGTTCGATCAGCCTCGTGGTCGACATCACCAACTATGTGATGCTCGAACTGGGCCAGCCGATTCACGCATACGATCTCGACAAACTGCAGGGCGGCATCAAGGTTCGCCGAGCGAACAGCGGCGAAACCCTGAAGACCCTAGATGGTCAGGTGCGGAAACTCGACGTCGAAGATTTGTTGATTTGTGACGACAGCGGACCGATTGGTCTAGCCGGTGTTATGGGGGGCGAGTCGACCGAGGTTTCGCCTGAGACCACGAACGTTCTTATCGAGGCGGCTCACTTTGACCCGATTTCAATCGCTAGAACTGCCCGTCGACACAAGTTGCCAAGTGAAGCGTCCAAGCGTTTTGAACGCGGAGTCGACCCAAACATCGGCACTGCTGCTGTCGCACGAGTAATTCAGCTTCTCGAGGTGCACGCGCACGGTGAGGCCGACAGTCTCGGAGCCGAGCACCGCGCTGAACTAGCTGCGCGTCCAATCTGGCTGCCGGATGGTTTCGCGAGCCAGCACGTTGGCGTTGACTACACCGCAGAAGAAATTGCCGAGACTCTCGGCGAAATCGGTTGCGTCGTCGCTCACGTCGATGGCGGTTTTGAAGTCATCGCACCAAGCTGGCGACCTGACCTGAC
>JAGWTM010000087.1 GCA_028868975.1 Actinomycetales bacterium | reverse complement strand
CCAGATTGGCATCGGCGACCTAACCGAGTTTCCGTTCATTCAGCCACCTGATGCGCGCGGAATCAAAGACGGCGTGGGCCTGTTGACCGAACTCGGGGCAATCGCAGAAGTGCGACACGGGGATGCCGCCGATGCCGGTCGCGGCAGCTCACCCGGCGGCATCCGGCTGACCAAACTGGGTCGTGAACTCGCTCGATTGCCAATCGAACCGCGCTTTGCCCGAATGCTGCTCGAGTCGCGCAGCGAGGGGCTGGTGCGAGAAGTGATGATCATCGTGGCGGGTCTGACCATTCAAGACCCGCGCGAGCGGCCGCTCGAAAAGCGCATCCAAGCCGATCAGCTGCACGCGCGTTTCGCCGACCCGACCAGTGATTTTCTGAGCCTGCTCAACCTCTGGAATTACGTCGAACAGCAACAGCGCACACTCTCGTCCTCGGCCTTTAGGCGGCTCTGCAAAAACGAGTTTTTGAACTATCTGCGCATTCGCGAATGGCAAGACCTTATGCGACAGCTCAAGTCAGTTGCGAAGCCACTTGGTCTTGAGCCAGGTCAGCCGAAAATCGATCCGGACGGCATTCATCGCGCGATCCTGTCTGGCTTGCTGAGTCAAATTGGTCTTCGAACCATGACAGAAAAGAAGTCACAGGATGCCTCGCGCGCCGCAGGGTCAAAGTCACCGAAACCCTCGGGCGAATACCTCGGTTCGAATGGCAAAAAGTTTGTGATTTTCCCCGGTTCGGCACTGGCAAAGAAGGCTCCCGCGGCCATCATGTCAGCCGAGTTGGTTGAAACCAGCCGCCTGTTCGCTCGCATGAATGCAGCCATAGATCCAGCCTGGGCCGAACGACTGGGCGGCGACCTGTGCAAGCGCAGTTACAGCGAACCGCACTGGGATGCCACTCAAGGCGCTGTGATTGGCTACGAGCGCGTCCTGCTGTTTGGTGTGCCGATTGTGGCTCGCCGGCGCATGCAGTTCGCTCGAGTCGATGCCGCTTTTTCTCGTGAGTTGTTTATTCGCCACGCCTTGGTGATGGGCGAGTGGGATTCAAAACCAGCCTTCGATCGCGCCAATCGGAGTCTGATCAAGCAGCTTGAGGCAGCCGCAGATCGAGCTCGAAAACCGCAGCTAGCGCCAGACGAAGATGCCATCTTCAACTTCTACCACCAGCGCATCCCGGCCGAGGTGGTGTCGACCCGAACGTTTGAGGGTTGGTGGCGCAAGGCTCAGAACGAGACGCCAAAGTTGCTCACCATGACTCGCGAGGACCTGCTGGGGGAGGAACAGGCAAGCCCTGACGAGCACGACCATCCGAGCCAGTGGTTGCACAACGGGCAGCAGCTAAAACTTCGGTATCGGTTCGATCCCGGCGCCACCGATGACGGGGTCTGTGTCGACGTTCCATTGCCTATCTTGGCGAGCCTCAACTCGGATGAGTTCGATTGGTTGGTTCCCGGGCTTCGACTCGAGTTGGTCACCGAGCTGATTCGCAGCCTGCCGAAGAACATTCGGCGACACGTGGTGCCAGCAAATGACTGGGCTAAGCGAGCTCTCGCCGCTTTGCCTGAAACGCCAAAGGGAAACCTCGCTGTCGTATTAGCTAAAACGCTTCAGCAACTAAGCGGAACCAAGATCGATGCAGCCGACTTCGATCTGACCAGGCTGACGACCGCGCTAAGAATGACCTATCGAGTTGTCGATGAGCGGTCTCGCACACTGGGGCTCTCGACTGACCTCGCTGAGTTGCAGTCCAAATTTGCGGAACACTCACGTGAAGCGGTTGCGGTGGTTGCCGAGCAAGCCCACTCGCCGCTCGAGAGAGACGGATTGCAAACTTGGGATTTCGACGAACTCCCCGAAGTCATTGAATCGACACACGGCAAGAACCTGGTACGAGCATTTCCAATGTTGGTCAAGAGTGCAGACGGCAGGGTTTCGATTCGTCTCGCCTCGACCGAGAGCGACCGACTCCGCCACCACGCATCAGGCGTAATTGCTCTGGTGCAGGCTGCGATTCCTAGCCCGGCAAGTTATATCGCGGAGCACCTAACCCAAAACGAGCGTCTGGCGATAGCGACGCTGCCCTATGCAAATTTGGACGCCGTGGTGGCCGATGTAATTGTGGCGTTGATCGATCGCGAATTGCGCGCGGTCGAGAGCACGGGTCTCGTTCTTGAGCGCGGTCAATTCGAGGCAGTCAGAGATTCCGTTCAAAAGTTAATCGTCGATGAAGCATTTGCGGCCGTGACCACCATCGCCAAGATCGCGGTGGCTGCGCGGGACGCATCCAAGGCGATTGCTCAAGTGAAGGCATTCGAGTTCTTGAGCGTGCTGGCTGCCGAGCGAGAGCACATCGAACAGCTGATACAGAAAAACTTCATCAGCGCGGCCGGTTTGACTCGACTGCCTCGAATCGAGGTCTATCTTCAGGGCATTAGGCACCGCGTTGAACGGCTTGTTGAAAACCCGAATCGTGATTTTCTGGCTCAGGCGGAGTTCGATCGCGCCTTTGCGCTGTATGCCTTTGCCGGCGGCAAATTGCCTCTGGACGAGGGAGCGCCTGAAAAGCTGAAGGTCGTGCGCTGGTTGCTCGAGGAGCTGCGGGTGAGCTTGTTCGCCCAACAACTTGGCGCGGCCGAAAAAGTCTCAGTCGAACGAGTCAAAAAGGCGCTTTCCTAGCCTCAGCTTTGCCAAACCGACCAGCTGGCTCCAATCCGCTGGCACAATAGAGACATGACAACGAAGTCGAAGAAAACTCCAATTGACGCCACCATTGCCCGTTCATGGTTGCTCGTAAATGGCGCTCGGCCAGAGCTTTTTGACCAGGCTTCGGCTTCAAAAGCCGACCAAATTGTTCTCGATATCGAGGATGCGGTTGACCCGTCACACAAACTTCGGGCACTCGACG
>JAGWTM010000033.1 GCA_028868975.1 Actinomycetales bacterium | reverse complement strand
GCTTTATTTTAAGCCAGCGAAGACAACCAATTGCTCGGGCGTAACCACAGCCTGAACGGGGCAATCATGGTCTTCGACCGGGACTGATTCCAGCAGTTCATCCTCGAAGACAACCGCAACAACGGGAATGTTGACTCCGGCAATCGCGCGGTCGTAGTAGCCTTTGCCTTTGCCGAGCCGATTACCTTCTGTGTCAACGGCTAGTGCTGGAGCAATGATTAGGTCGACGCCACATAAATCAGCGCGTTCACCCACGGCCTCGGCAAAGCCGAAAATACCAGTCTCGGTTTCGCCCGTGAAGACAACCCACTCGAGTTCACCCGACTCGAGGCTGACCGGCAAGAGCACATCGATGCCCGCATCCATGGCCCAGTCGATAAAGAGTTCCGTGTCGGGCTCGTCACCAAATGGTAGGTAGCAGGCCACTCTTTTTGAACCCCGGGCCATGCAAAGCTCGGCCAGGTGGCGCATGATGCCATCGGCTAAATCTGGGTCGTATGCGCGACTCGCGCGACGCGCACGCAGATCGGCGCGCAGCTCTCGTTTGAGCTCGGTCAGATTTGGGCCAGACATGCGACTAATCTTGCCAGCATGTCATTGAAGTTGCAGCACGGCGAGATCGTTGTTCGGCTCGTACGCGTGCGAGATGCCAAGGCGCTGGAGGCTTTGATTCTCGGGCATCGTAGTTGGCTGCGCCCATGGGAGGCCACCAATCCTTCGGGTGCAAACAGCTTCGACATTAAAAGAATGATTCGAGGTCTACTGCGTCAAGCAGACCAGATGCAGGGCCTGCCCATGGTGATTGAATTCAAGGGCGAGTTGGTGGGTCAATTGAACGTCGCAAACATTCTTTACGGTTCGGTTTCGTCAGCCAACATCGGTTACTGGATTAGCCCTGAGGTGGCGGGCAAGAACATCACACCAATCTCTGTGGCTCTGGTTACGGATTACCTGTTCAACATCGTCGGGCTGCATCGAGTTCAAATCGACATTCGTCCCGAGAATGCGGCGTCGCTGCGCGTCGTTGAGAAGCTTGGTTTTCGTTTTGAAGGAACCAAGCTGGCATACATCCACATCAACGGCGACTGGCGCGACCATCATTCATTCGCGCTGACGGCACCCGAGGTCGAGGGTGGCTTGTTGAATCGCTGGCTGCACGATCTGATTGCCAAACCGAAATACCCGTTTCGGGGAAGCGATATCTAAACGATATGTGTTCGATATCGGGCCGATATTAAACACGCCGAATTAAATTCGGACGCGAGTTTAATTCACCTCATATGTTTGACCTATGAACATCGCTGGGTCAGGACTAATGCTTGCGATTATGGTCGCGCTCTGGCTCTTGGTGTTTGTCCCCGCTTGGTTTCAGCGCAGCAACGATTCTGCGTATGAACGTGAAACTCGCCGCTATGTCACGCGCCAAATCAAGCAAGAGGTTCGTGCAAATTTGCACCGGGAAAAACGTCACCACTTGGTCGTCGAAGAGACCCGATCGGCAGCTCCGCGAGTCAGGGTTTCCGGGCGTGCTCACACCGTTGCGGCAAAAGTGTTCCGACTCCGTGCTCTGCGTCGTGCGCTCGTTACTGTCCTCCTAGCCGCAATGGTCGCTGTGGTTGCATCGGTCGCGATGCTGTCACTCAGTGCGACTTACTGGCTTGGTGTGGCCGGCGGATTCGCCGTGGTTTGCCTTACGGCTTGGGGAGTACGCGTTGTCGGCGACCGTTTGACCATAGCGCTCGAGGCTTCCGGACGCGCTCGAAGCAGTGCGATTTCGGCCCTCCACTATTCCACCCGTGGCATCGATGTTGACATCCAAATCGAGCAGCCAGCGGCTAACCCTCGAGCCTGGAAGCCGACCGAATTGCCAGCACCGAAAACCAACGTTGGTCAAATCCTCGCTACCTCGTTCGCTGAGGTTGTCCCAATCGAGGCAAAACAATTGGATGAGCAGATCGCATCGAATCAAAAGGGCGTCGAGGAGTCGCTCGACCTCGACAGCATCATGCAGCGTCGTCGCCAAGTCGGCTAACTAACTGCTTGCCTCTCGGCTTAATTATTCGCAAACGAAGCAGACAACACTGGCTTTACCTGTATCTCGCCTCTAGGCTTGTAACGAACCCCCAGCAAACATTCAGGAGTTACTAACGTGGGCATTTTCGACAACCTAAAAAAGATCGTTAAGAAGAACGCGAAGCCAGTTCAGGCTGTCGTTGAGACGATCGCAGAAGACCTAAAAGAAGAAGTTATTGAGCCGGCTGTGAAGCAGGCCGCAAAGGCTGCAAAGCCAGCTGTTAAGAAGGCTGCGGCTGCTACCAAGACTGCAGTTGCTAAGGCAGACAAGACTATTGCGACCGCAGCTAAGTCAGCCAATAAGACCGTTGCCAAGGGTGCGAAGACCGTCGCCAAGAGCGCTGCGACCGCAAGCAAGGCCGTTTCGAAGGCTGCGGATGCAGTCGAGAAGACCGTTGAGAAGGCTGCTGCTAAGCCTGCTGCGAAGAAGCCTGCAGCTAAGAAGCCAGCTGCCAAGGCCGCTGCTAAGCCAGCCGCTAAGAAGCCTGCGGCTAAGGCCGCAGCGAAGCCAGCTGCCAAGTCAACCGCCGCAAAGCCAGCCGCTAAGCCTGCAGCCAAGGCTGCCGCAAAGCCAGCCGCTAAGCCTGCAGCCAAGGCTGCCGCAAAGCCAGCCGCTAAGCCTGCAGCCAAGGCTGCCGCAAAGCCAGCCGCAAAACCTGCAGCTAAGCCTGCCGCAAAGAAGCCTGCTGCAAAGTAGTCAGCAAAAAGAAACCCCGCTCAGATCGAGCGGGGTTTTTTCATTTGCCTGCAACCCAGGCCATCGCCTGTTCGAGAGTTGGATGTTCAAACTCAAAGCCGGTGGCGAGCAGTTTTTCGGCCGATAGTTTCTGGTTGCAGATCAACAGCTCGTCAGCGCCTAACCCAAACGCCAAACGCAGAGCAAATGCCGGTACCGGTAAGAACGCTGGACGATTGAAGGCCTTTGCCAAAGCCTGAACCAGCTCGCGGCAGGTTGCCGACTGCGGTGCAGTGAGGTTGTATGCGCCTGACGCATCCTCGGTGTTTATCAGGTGGATGATTGCACGCGCTTCGTCAGGCAGCGAGATCCAGTCCCACCACTGATTGCCTGAAGCCAGCGGACCACCGATGCCGGCTTTGACGAGTGGGATCAAACGACCTAGCGCACCAAGTTTGCGCGAGAGAACCATGGTGGTGCGAACCAAAACCACTCGGACTTCGTTTGGCGCGCGAAGGGCAGCGGCCTCCCACTCCGCGGCTAGGTCACTCAGAAAGCCAGTCCCTTTAGGGTCGGTTTCCACCGCGGTCTTCGTGCCTGTGTCGCCATAAAAACCCGACGCGCTGCCGCTGACGAAAACCTTCGGTTTCTTAGTCGCCCGCTGCATTGCCTCAACCAGTGTGTTGGTCGAATCGATGCGCGAAGAAATGAGTTCCCGCATGTACTTTTTGGTCCAGGGTAGTTTTCCGGTGGTGGCTCCGGCGAGATTGACCACCGCGTCAAAACCATCGATCACACCCAACTCGAGGGGTTTTAGGCCAGGCGCCCAACTGATTTCGCTGTCGTTGAGGGCTTCGCGACGCACCAGATGCACCACATCGTGCCCTTGGTTTTTCAGCCTCGCTGAGAGTTCGGTTCCGATGAGGCCCGAAGCCCCAGAGATTAGTACTCGCAATCGGGAATCCTTCTTAATTGTCGATGGTTTTGTGTTTGACTTAACCCACAGGATGCAGCGATGTATTCCGCGGATTGCGAAAAGGAACCAGCCAAATGCACATTGTTGCGCCATTCGACTTGCTCAAAATCGCTCATTTCAACTTGGACTCATGGGTGTGGGTCGTCGCGGGAATCATCGTAATCCTCGCCATTGATCTGATTTCACAGCTGCGCAGCGACAAAGAACCGAGCCTTCGCTCAGCCGCCATCCAGATGTCAATCTACGTGTCACTCGCGATTGCATTCGGTGTGCACATTGCGCTCGATTACGGAGTCGACGGCCCTGAACTCTCTAAGCAGTTCTTTGCCGGTTACATCACCGAGCTAAGTCTGTCGGTCGACAACCTGTTCGTTTTCATGGTGATTCTCGCCAACTTCAAGGTGCCTCGTCGTTTGCAGTCGCAGGCGTTGCTGGTGGGTATCGTCATCGCACTCGTGTTGCGCGCGATTTTCATCGCGGTTGGAGCCGCCGCGATCGAGGCCTTCTCGTGGGTGTTCTTCATCTTCGGCGCGTTCCTACTCTGGACAGCCTGGGGAATCATCAAAGATGCGATCACCCCAGACACCGAGGACGACGCGCCCGGTGGCAAGCTCATGGAATTCATGCGCAAGCGCTTCAACACGGTGGATGAGTTCCACGGCCACAAGCTAACCGTCAAGATTGACGGCCGACGTGCGATCACACCTCTGATGATGGTCATGGTCGCGATTGGCTTCACCGATGTTTTGTTTGCACTCGACTCGATTCCGGCCGTCTACGGTCTGACCAACGAGCCGTTTATCGTGGTCACGGCAAACGCCTTCGCCCTGCTTGGTTTGCGCCAGCTCTACTTCCTGCTGGCCGGGCTCATGGAACGCCTGAAGTACCTGGGATTCGGACTCTCGGTCATCCTGGCTTGGATTGGCGTGAAGTTGATCTTGCACGCGCTACACGAAAATGAACTGCCGTTCATCAACGGCGGCAAGCCTGTCAAGGAAGCACCAGAAATCAGCATCGAAGTGTCTCTCGGCGTGATTCTGATCACCTTGATTGTGACTATCGTGGTCAGCCTGCTTTCGACAGCCCGCGACAAGCGCAAAGAGGAAGAGCACAACTAACAAGAAAGTTGCGCGCGACTGGACTCTCGCCTAGTTCATGTCGTCGGGGTCTGGACCGACCCGGCCGCCACCATCGAGCGTTGCAATCGCGGCCATGTCGTCGGCATCCAAGCTGAAATCAAAGACATCGATGTTTTCGGCAATTCGGTCTGGGTTTGACGACTTCGGAATCACAAGATTGCCCAACTCGATGTGCCAGCGAATAACCACCTGAGTGACCGACTTACCATGCTTCTCGGCGATTTTGCCGAGGATGTCTGATTCGAACCGGCCGCGTGCCAAAGGTGACCACGCTTCGGTCTTGATTCCCTTGTCATCGTCATACGCGCGTAGTTCCGCCTGCTGAAGCCAGGGGTGCAACTCGACCTGGTTGATTGCTGGCACAACTCCACCGGCGGCGATCAGCTTTTCGAGGTGAGCCGGCTTGAAGTTCGATACACCGATGCCGCGGATTTTGCCGTCAGCCATGGCATCTTGGAAGGCTGCCCAGGTCTCGACGAACAGATCTTTAGCAGGGCAAGGCCAGTGAATCAGGAGCATGTCCACGTAGTCGATATTGAGGCGCGAGAGGCTCTCGTCAATCGCTTCCAGCGCGTTGTCGTAACCCTGGCGGTCATTCCAGATTTTGGTTGTGACAAAAATGTCTTCGCGGTCGTAGCCACTCTTGCGAATTCCCGCACCGATCTCAGCTTCGTTGTCGTATAGAGCCGCGGTGTCGATTCGGCGGTAGCCGGCATCGAGCGCTACTCGGACCAGGTCAACCGCGATATCCTGCTCGACCTTGTAAACACCGAGACCTAGTTGGGGCATGTAGTCGCCGTTCAGCAACTGAATGGATGGGTTCATCTCGGGTGAAAAGGTCATCTTTTGCTCCTTAGCTCCATGGTCCGAATACTGGGTTCCATTCCGCAATCGTACGCTCGCCGATGAAACCCGCGATGTCAAAAGGGTCTTGGTCGAGCAACCGCGAAAGTTCTTCAAGTGACTCTGCTCTCCAAATCAGCAGGGCAGTTGGCATGTCGACCATCGGTCCGCTAGCGAGCAGCGCACCCGAGGCCAGCTGTTTCGCGAGCCACTCACGGTGAATCGGGCGTACGGCCGATAACTCCTCGGCGCTTGCCGCATAGGTGTAGGTGACGGCGAATGTTTTCATGAGACTCCCTATTCCGCGGATTTGTCTTGACTCGAGGGCGCAAACCGGGCCGAGGCTCGCGAGGTTATCAAGGCGACTACCGCTGAGCCAAGTCCGAAGATGAACGCGACGAGCAGCGCAGACACGTTGCCGACGGTGTCGATGGCGATTCCAGCCAAGGCCGCCGCAGCCGAATAACCAACCAGCTGGCCGGTGTTGATCCAGCCGTAAGCCTCAGCGGCCTGAGACATAGGGATGTTGTTTGCAACCATGGCACCCAAGCGGCCGAAAGCCGGAGCGATGCCTAAGCCTGCGATAAAGAAACTAAAGCCCAGCCACAGTGCGTTTGTTGGATTGATAAAACTCAATCCGTAGCCAAAAGCGATGAGGCCGAGGAACCCCAGCAGGGAGTGCTTGCCGCGAACACGGTTGGCGATAAGTAGTCCGCCGAGAATTGAGCCGACTGAGAGGGCCGCAAGAGCTACACCCGCCTCGGCCTTGGGCAGAATGGCCACCGCTCCTACCTCGATACCGCTGAACGAACCGACCATGAGCAGACCGATGATTGCGTTTATGTAGACCAATTCGTTGCGCAGGATCTTGCCGACCTTGCCCTCTGATCGTGGAATCACGAGATCGCGAACCTCGCGATTGAACGAGAACCAAAGAGCACCAAGAATCTGAATAATCGCCATCAGCAGAACCACAACGGCGGTGTTGGTGGTGGACGCGATAAAGGCAGCTAGCACCGGCCCCACCACCCAGATGATTTCCTGAGCTGTAGCGTCGAGCGAGTAGACAGTGTCCAGCTGGTCCTTTTTGACCAAAGTCGGGTAAATCGTGCGAACGGCAGACTGAATCGGTGGACTGGTTAGTCCGACCAGCAACGCGAGCAGGATGATGACCACTGGAGGAAGCCAGAAGAGTGCAATCAAAGCCATGCAGGTGGCGCCAAAGATTGCAGTGGCTAGCAAGAGTCTCCGGACACCGAATTTTGAGAGCCAACGGCCAAGCAGTGGCCCCGAGATAGCAGCACCGATGGTTTCTGCCCCGAGAGCGACACCCGCAATCGCATACGAATCGTGCATTTGTTCAATGTGCATCACGAAACCGAGCGTCATCATGCCGAATGGGAATCTGGCCAACAGCTGTGACGAAACGATTCGAGCCATGCCCGGCGCGCGAAGAACTGCTGAATAACTAGCCATACCTGCCTAGCCTAAATCCAGCCGGGCAGCCACATGTGAATCTGCCAGTACCAGTTCGGAATCTCAGTGCCAATCCAAATAGGCAAGAAGAACAGGGTCAATGCGAATGCGGCGGCACACAGGTAGCCGACTCGAATTCGGGCCTGTTTGCGTTCGTCAGCTACCCGTGAATTAACCCAGTGGCGCAGCGCGAATGCCAGCCCCAGCATCAGCCACGGTTCAAAAGCGATTGTGTAGAACTGGAAAACTGTGCGATTGATGTACAGGAACCAGGGCAGGTAGCCAGCAACAAGGCCCAGCAACAGCTGCCCTTTCACGACTTCACGATCTAGCAGCCAACGGAATGCGATCCACAGGATTGCCGCGGCAGACGCATACCAAATTAGTGGGTTGGGGATCGGCGTGATCGCCGACGAGCAACCGCTTGGCAGGCCGCAGCCACCCGAGCCATCATCGAGCCCTTCATAAAACATCGAGGTGGGGCGCTGCATGAAGAGCCAAGTGAGCGGATTTGCCTGATAGCTGTGCGGAGTTCGAAGCCCGATGTTGAACTCGTACGCATCCTTGTGAAAATTCCAGAGGGCGATTAGTGGATTCGGATCAGATTTGCGGTCATAACCGGTGCCTGAAATGAACCAGCCCGCCCAGCTCGCCAAATAGGTGAGAACCGCTAAGGGAACAATCAGCAGAAAATCAATCAGGCTCTGAAGAGCTGACTTCTTGAGCCAATCCCAGCCGAGCTTGCCGTTCTCTGCCCTCGATTCAATCCGCAATCGATAGGCCGCCTCGGTGCCAACCGCATACAGGGAGAAAATTGCGAGAAAGTACACGCCCGACCATTTCACCGCAGCGGCAGCGCCTAGCGCCAAACCCATCGCCATGAGCCAGGGACGCCACCACAAGGTTGCGATGAATCCGCGGCCCAGCCGCTCAACCATGGCCTCGCGATCACGCAACAAAAACCAAAAGCCGAGCAGCGCGAAAAAGCCCAAAATTCCATCGAGCAAGGCGACTCGGCTCATCACAATGGCCTGGCCCTCAATGGCCATGAAGAACGCTGCAATCAGGGCCCAGGCATGCGACTTGAAAAGGATGCGCCCGACAACGAAAACCAGGCCCACACTGGCCGTGCCGAGCAGAGCAGTTGTAATTCGCCAAGACCAGGCGTTCTCTGGGTTGCCAAACCACATCCCGAGGCCAATTAGCCATTTGCCAAGTGGGGGATGCACCACAAAGCTCGCGTTGGCTCCGAAGCCGTCAACTAGTCCAGCCTCAAACTTGGAATCGTAATTGCTCGGCCAGTAACGCTCGGCGCCGGTGTTGAAAAGCGACCAGGCGTCCTTTACGTAATAGGTCTCATCAAAGACCAATCGGTGTGGCGAATTTAGGTTGACGAGTCTTAGGAATCCGGCCAGCAAAATGACTAGCCAGGGCGATACGCGCTCGAAAAGATCCCGTCCAGTAGGGGAGGAACGCAATTTGTCGAGCCAGGCAATCACGGCTTCAGTTTAGTTTTGTGGTCCGACAAACCTTCGGCTCTCGAGCGCGACAAGCTCCCCGCTCTGCGACAATGAACCGTGCTTATTCTCGCGGCTACCCCGATTGGCAATTTGTCAGATGCTTCGCCGCGCCTGGTGGAACATCTCGAACGCTGCGAATTCATCGCCGCCGAGGACACCCGTTCGCTGCTGAACCTCGTTCATGGACTCGGTATCAGACACAACGCCAAACTTTTCAGCCTCCACGAGCACAACGAATCCGACCGACTGACTCAGCTGGTCGAAATCGCATCAACCAGCGATGTTCTAGTGGTCAGCGATGCCGGCATGCCGACCGTCAGTGATCCGGGTTTCTTGCTCGTACGAGCCTGCGTCGAGGCCGGTGTGACGGTCACGATCATTCCTGGCCCATCCGCGGTGCTCGCTGCGCTGGCGGTTAGCGGCCTGCCAACGGATCGCTTCACGTTCGAAGGCTTCCTGCCGCGCAAAGGCGGTGACCGTCGAAAGGCATTCACAGCGCTCGCCGGCGAAACCCGCACCATGGTCTTTTTTGAATCACCGCACCGAATCTTGGAATCCCTCGAGGATGCCGCGAGCGTACTCGGTGTCGATCGTCAGGCCACCGTCAGCCGCGAACTGACCAAAAAGTTTGAGCACACCGAACGCGGGACTCTCGGCGAACTCATTGAATGGGCAAAAAGCGAGCCGAAGGGTGAAATGGTCATCGTGATTGCGGGTGCCGTTGCACGCGAGGTGGATGCGGGTTCGCTGGTGCAACAGGTTCTTGCGATGGCAGCGCTCGGCACTGGTCTAAAGCAGGCAGTCGCCGAGATCGCATCCGCCAATGGAGTCAGTAAGAGCGAGCTGTATTCGCTTGCTCTAGAGGCACGCAAGCAAGACCCTCGTTAAACTAGAGGAATGCCTAACAACAGTGGTGTGTCCTTCTATTCGACAACGCCAATCTTTTACGTAAACGATGCTCCGCACATCGGTCACGCCTACACCGAGGTGGCCACCGATGTTTTGACTCGCTGGCACCGTCAGCGCGGCGAGAACGCATTCATGTTGACCGGCACCGATGAGCACGGCGAGAAAATCCTGCGCACTGCCGCGGCAAATGACACCAGCCCCAAGGAGTGGGCCGACAAGTTGGTCGCCGAGGCTTGGCTTCCGCTACTCGACACGATCGATATCGACAACCAGGACTTTATTCGAACCACCGAACCTCGCCACGAGGTCAATGTTCAAAAGTTCTTGCAGAGACTTTACGACACCGGTTTTATCTACCGCGGTGAGTACGAGGGTAACTACTGTGTGGGCTGTGAGGAATATAAGACCGAGAACGACCTATTGCCAGGCGAAGGTCAGTTTGAAGGTCAGGATGTCTGTGCAATCCACTCGAAGCCGGTCGAAAAACTGGCCGAGACCAACTACTTCTTCAAGCTGAGCGAGTTTCAGCAAAAGCTGCTCGACTTCTATGAGGCGAACCCCAAGTTCGTGCAGCCAGAATCCGCGCGCAACGAGGTCATTTCGTTCGTTCGCCGCGGCCTTGACGACCTCTCAATTTCGCGTTCGAAAGAGAAGTTCGACTGGGGTATCGACATTCCATGGGACGACAGCCACATCACCTACGTTTGGTTCGACGCCCTGCTCAACTACATCACCGCGATTGGTTATGGCTCGGATGAGCCCGAGCTCAAGGCGCGTTTTGAGCAACTTTGGCCGGCAAGTGTCCAGGTGGTCGGCAAGGACATCCTTCGTTTTCACGCGGTGATTTGGCCGGCCATGCTGATGGCTGCCGACCTGCCTCCAGCGAAGCGCGTCTTCGGGCACGGCTGGTTGCTGGTTGGCGGCGAAAAGATGTCGAAGTCAAAGCTCACCGGTATCGCCCCGAGCCAGATCACCGACACATTTGGTTCCGATGCCTTCCGCTACTACTTCATGAAGGCGATTGCGTTCGGTCAAGACGGCTCGTTCTCGTGGGAAGACCTCTCGGCTCGTTACCAGGCCGAACTAGCCAACGGTTTTGGCAACCTCGCCTCGCGCGCGCTAGCCATGGTCAACAAGTATTTCGAAGGCGTTGTGCCGGCAGCGGGTGCCTTAACCGAGATCGACCAGCAGGTCGTCGCGGTCGCCGCAAAGGCTGTCGCCGACGCTGATGCCGCAATTGAAGAGATTGCGATTCAGGATGCACTCAACGCAATCTGGACCCTTGTCGACGAGCTCAATAACTACATCACCGTTACAGAGCCTTGGGTGCTTGCCAAGGACGAAGCGAATCGCGAACGACTTGCCACCGTCATGTATGTGATCACCGAGGGCCTTCGCGTGTTGTCAATTTTGCTCGCACCGGTGATCCCGAAGGCAACCGCAAAGCTTTGGTCGGCACTAGCGCTCGACTCGCTGGGTGCTCTTTCGAATCAGACCATCGCTTCGGCTGGGGTCTGGGGCGGCATCAAGTCAGGTAGCAAGCTTGGCGCACTCGAGCCACTCTTCCCGCGCATCGAGCAGGAGTAACCCAGCGTGTGCGCTAGCGAGCAATCGAGCGCGCCCGAGGCCTTTGTTCGTAGCAAGTCGGCCGGTGGCGAGGAGGTCGAGAAGCGACCAATGAATTACGCGCCCGTGCCAGAGCCGCTCGAGGTGGGCGTCTACGACAACCACTGCCACCTCGAATTTGCTTTCGACGACGCCGAAACCCCAATGGATCCGCTCGACAATCTGGCGCTTGCGGAATCGGTCGGCATGAAGGGCGTTGTGCAGGTGGGCGTCACGCTCGAGAGCTCAATCTGGTCGGCTGGTTTTGCGGCTCGCGACCCGCGCGTTCTGGCCGCGGTGGCGCTGCACCCAAATGAGGCCCCGCTCTACGAGACCCGTGCCGAATTGGATGCCGCGATCGACACCATCGCTGAGCTCGCCAAGCAGCCTCGCGTGCGCGCCATCGGTGAGACCGGCCTCGACTTTTTTCGCACCGAGGGCGATGTGGCTATCGCTGCTCAGAAACACAGTTTCGAACGTCACATCCAGATAGCCAAAGATAACGAGATCGCGCTGATGATTCATGATCGCGACGCACACGATGAAGTAGTGGAAACTCTGCTTCGAGTTGGGGCTCCTGAGAAGGTCGTTTTTCACTGCTACTCGGGTGACACCTCGCTGGCCGAGATTTGCAATGAGCACGGTTGGTACATGTCATTTGCCGGCAACATCACTATCAAGCGCAATCAGCACCTTCGGGATTCGCTCAAACTCGCTCGTCGCGATCTGATTTTGATTGAAACGGATGCGCCGTTCCTCAGCCCAGAACCATACCGCGGGCGGTCTAATGCGCCATACCTGGTGCCGGTAACGCTCCGTTTTATGGCTGCTGAGCTCGGTCTAGAAGTTAATGATTTGGCGCACCAGCTGAATGCCAACACGGAGCGGGTCTACGGCTCTTGGGCGCAGGAGCGCTAATGGTCGAGATGACACCGATTCCTGAAGTTCAGCTGCTTGGCGGCAATGACATTCGCGAACTCGCGGCCAAGCTCGATGTGATGCCAACCAAAAAGCTCGGGCAGAACTTTGTAACAGATCCGAACACGATTCGACGTATCGTCGCAGCAGCCAAACTTACCGGTGGCGAGACGGTGGTTGAGATTGGTCCAGGCCTTGGCTCGCTCACGCTGGGCCTACTCGAGGTTGCCAAACGAGTGGTAGCCGTCGAAATTGATCCCAAACTCGCCGGTGAACTCGAAGCCACGATCGCCAAGCGAGCGGTTTCACGCGATTTCACTCTGGTTCGCGGCGATGCCCTTCAAGTTACCGAATTGCCTACGGTTGATGGCTCTGAAAACATAAAACCGGACGCGCTAGTGGCAAACCTCCCGTACAACATTTCGGTGCCGGTGCTGCTGCATTTTCTGGAAACCTTCGATTCGATTCAAACCGGTTTGGTTCTAGTGCAGGCCGAGGTGGCACACCGGCTTGCAGCGGTCCCTGGCTCCAAGGTCTACGGTGTGCCAAGTGTGAAATTGGCTTGGTATGCCGAATCGGCGCTGGCCGGCAATGTCGGTCGCACTATCTTTTGGCCCGTGCCCAACGTTGACTCTGCGTTGGTCTACTTCGCCAAGCGCGACCAGCCTCTCGGTGATGAAAAACTTCGCCTCGCCGTCTTCGATGCGATCGATGCAGCCTTCTCACAACGGCGCAAAACCCTGCGCCAGGCGCTTGCCGACTGGGCCGGAAACGCGGTTGAAGCCGAGCGCATCCTGAAAGCCGCGGGCATCGACCCGCAAAAACGTGGCGAGCAGTTGGATGTTCACGACTTCGTGAAAATTGCGAGGGCCAAGTGACCGAAATCGAACCGCAGGATGTGCAAATTGAAGCGCACCTGGTTGTGAAGGCCACGGGATTTCAGCGCGAGGACTGGTTTCGCCTTCTCGATGCCCGCAAGGCACAGGCGCTGACCGAGCAGGAGATTGCTGCCTGGCTTCGGAGCAACACGAAACTCGATGATTGGTGGAGCGAAAACATCGCCCACTCCTATGTTCAATCCCGCGGATTGGAGACCATCGTTCAGGGGCCGACCGGCCTGTTTTCCACATCGGTTTCACGCGATTTCAAAATTGAACTGCCGAGACTTTTCACGGTCCTGGTCGACTTAGAAGCTTGGCCGGCTCGGCCGGAGGCTCGAATGCTGCTGCGCAAAGAGAACGAGCGTTTTCAGGTGGTGTTTGAGGATGCCTCTCGAGCCATGCTGACTTTCATCGAACATCAACCCGGTTATCTGACCGTTGTGGTTAATCACGAACTACTCGAATCTCAGCACGATGCGGAACAGGTCGAAAAATACTGGATGCGTTTGCTCGAGCTTGCCAGCGAAAGATTAGGTGCCTGATGGTTGAGAAAAGGTCGGTTACCGCTTCCGCTCCTGGCAAGGTGAACCTCTTTCTCGGGGTCGGTCGCGTGCGTGAAGACAGTTATCACGAAGTTTGCAGTGTCTACCTGGCGCTCGATTTGCGCGACCGAGTAACTGCTCAAGACTCAGACAGCTGGGTCGTTGAAGTCACCGGTTCACTCAGCCAACAGCACCTCGATCGAGTGCCGACGGATGAGTCGAACATCGTGGTCGAAGCCGCCAAATTGATCGCCGAACTGGCCGGAATCGCAAGCCCGAAGCCCGTGCATTTTTCAATCGAGAAGCGCATCCCGGTCGCCGGCGGAATGGGTGGCGGGTCGGCCGACGCGGCTGCCGCTCTGGTCGCGGTGAATGAACTTTGGGGCACCGGTTTCACCCTCCAAGAATTGCAAAAGGCTGCGGTCAGGCTCGGCGCAGATGTTCCGTTCGCACTCATGGGCGGTTGTGCTCTGGGCGAGGGCGTGGGTGAGCAGCTTCAACCGATTGCGGTTTCTCGCGAACACCTGTTTGTGATGCTTCCGAATGACAAACCAATTAGCACGCCCGGTGCCTACCGTCGGTTTGACCAACTTGCCACCGAACAGGGCCAAGACCCACGGTCGCTGCAGACGCCCAAACCAGACGAATCGATGCTCGACGAGCTAAATTCTCTCGACGAAGCGCCTCTTGACCGCCTGATTTGGAACGATCTCGAGGAGGCCGCCGTTGACCAGCTGCCTGAACTAGGTGACGACCTCGAACTGCCGGGTCACTTCGAAGTCGCCGCGCCTACCGCGTACGCTTCGTTTGTTTCTGGTAGCGGCCCGACTATCGCATTCGCGTGCGTGGATGAGCCGGGCGCTCAAACCCTGGTCGCGCAGTTGGCAGAGTTGGGGCGTCAGTCAGTGATTGCTC
>JAGWTM010000032.1 GCA_028868975.1 Actinomycetales bacterium | reverse complement strand
CCAACCTCGGGGCTGAACCTGCTTTTGACTCTGCCGGCAATCGCCCTCATTGACATCGGGCTGGTTTGGCCGATCATGCGGTACAAGAAAGCACTCGCCGACTACCTGCTAGGTGTGAGTAAAAAACGCCCCAAGCGCCCCGAACCGTTCTATGCGGTGCGCGTCCTGATGATTTCTAAGTCGTCAGCGCTTGCCGGTGCCTGGTTTTTGGGCTGGCACCTCGGTGTGATTTTCGTTCAGCTGAGCACCGCCGGCTTCAATGAATCGGTGGCTCGAGAAGCACTCGGCGCTTTTGGTTCGCTGCTGCTAGCCATTGCCGGAGTGATCGCTGAGCGCGGTTGCCGCCTGCCAGACGATGGCGATGACAAGGTTGGCGAGACCGAGGCTCAGCCGATTGCGCCCAAACCAGCCGGAGCGCCAACCCCCACCGGGAAGCTTTCAAAGTGAACACGCCAAAGTTGGTAGTTACCATCATCGGCGACACCCCGGTCGGTCGCGGCATCGGAAACGCGCTGTTGGCCGCCGGGCATTCGGTACTTTCGGTAGCTAATTCGGTCGAGCATGTGCAACAGGCCGATTTAGTTGTCCTGGCCATGGATGCCACAGAACTGCCGGCCGTGGTGGTCGCTTTCACCGAAAACAACGTCTGGCGACCCGGGCAGCTTGTGGCCCACACCTCGGGTGAATTCGGTTACGGCGTGCTTTCGCCCGCTGTTGCTGCAGGCATTGTCCCGATGGCGATCCACCCTTCGATGCGTTTCACTGAGACGAGCACGGATGAGTTTGCAATTCGCGAGAGCTATTTCGCGGTGTCGGCACCTGAGATGGCGCTGCCGGTGGCTCAGGCTCTGGTAATCGATATGGGCGCTGAACCAATCGAAATTCCTGAATCGGCTCGCAAGACATATTTCGAAGCCTGGTCGGTGGCGAACGACTTCTCGGGCCTAGTCGTAAGTCAAGCCATCGGCCTGCTCGAGCAAATCGGAATTCGCGATGCTCGTGGGGTTATCGGTCCAGTGGTGCGCGCATCGGTTGAGCAGGCCCTCGCCGACGGGCACCGTTCGATTGATGATATCGCCGCTCTCGACGGGGATGCGTGAGACGCCGGATGCAAATCGTTCACTCGAATGCCGAGCTAGCTGAGGCCGTGGCCAACGCTCGCGCTCAAGGCAAGCGCATAGGTTTTGTCCCCACGATGGGCGCGTTGCATGATGGACACCTGTCGCTGGTTCGAATCGCTCAAGAGCAAGCCGAATTTACCGTGGTCAGCATTTTCGTGAACCCGCTGCAATTTGGGGCGGGCGAAGATTTCGAGAAGTACCCGCGAACTCTCGAATCCGACGCTGAAAAACTCAAAACCGTCGGCGCCGACCTGGTGTATGCGCCGAGCGCCCGCGAAATCTATGCCGATGAGTCGGGCGTCATCGACCAATCGGTCAAGCAGTCTGCAGGGGCGGCGGGCCAGGGTTTTGAGGGAGCGATTCGTCCGGGGCACTTCGATGGAATGCTCACGGTGGTGGCGCGACTTTTTGATTTGGTGAAACCGGACGTCGCGGTCTTTGGCGCCAAGGATGCCCAACAGCTGTTCTTGGTTCGTCAGTTAGCCGAACGGGACTACCCGTCACTAGCGATTGTGAAAGCCCCAATCGTGCGCGAACCATCGGGCCTCGCGATGTCGAGCCGAAACCGCTACCTGAGTGCCAGCGAGCACCAAACCGCTCAGTCCCTATCGCGCAGCCTCAGAGCCGGCGAAGCCGCAAGTCGAGTTGCTGGCGCGAGCGCGTCCTCGGTTCTGGCAGCCGCGCAGCAGGTGATGGCTGAGGTGCCTGAGGCTAAACTTGATTATCTAGCGCTCGTTGACCAGAGCACTTTTGCGCCAGTTGCAGAAGACTTTGCCGGCCATGCGCTGTTGCTGATTGCGGCCCGCATTGGCACCACCCGACTGCTCGACAATCAAGAAATTGTCATCGAGCAGCCCACTACTTCATTGCTAGGAGCACGCGAGTGAGCAACGCAGACGCACAGCGTTCAGAAGAAGCGCAGCAGGATGAGTTCGAGCAGGACCTGCCCGAGCAGATTGCGGTTCGACTTGCCAAGCGCGACCGCCTCAACGAGCTCGGTGACGCCTACCCGGTGGCCCTGCCAATCACGCACACAATCGATCAGGTCCGCGAGGCGTATCCAGCTCTAGAGGTCGATGTCGCCACCGGCGAGTTTGTCGGCCTAGCCGGTCGCGTGATGTTTCAGCGCAACACCGGAAAGCTGTGTTTCGCGACCCTGCAGGCCGGTTCGGGCCAGCGCATCCAGGCCATGCTCTCGCTCGACAAGGTTGGCGAAGAGCAGCTCGAGCTCTACAAGGAACTCGTCGACCTCGGTGACCACCTGTTCGTTTCGGGCGAGGTCATCACTTCGAAGCGCGGTGAACTCTCCATCATGGTTGACAGTTGGAAGATGGCCGCGAAGACCATTCGCCCGTTGCCGAACCTGCACAATGAACTTGGCGAGGAATACCGCGTCCGACACCGCTACATTGACCTGATCGTTCGCGACCGCGCTCGCGAGGTTGTCCAGATTCGCTCGAAGGTCATGCAGTCAATGCGCAAGACTTTCGCTGAGCGGGACTTCCTCGAGGTTGAAACCCCGATGTTGCAGACCATTCACGGTGGCGCCTCGGCTCGTCCATTCAAGACTCACTCGAACGCCTTCGACACCGAGTTGTTCTTGCGCATTGCGCCTGAACTGTTCCTCAAGCGTGCGGTGGTTGGTGGAATCGATCGCGTCTACGAGATCAACCGCAACTTCCGAAACGAGGGTGCCGACCGCACGCACTCGCCGGAGTTCGCGATGCTTGAGGCTTATCAGGCCTACGGCGACTACAACTCAATCGCCGACCTAACTCAGGCGCTGATTCAAAACGCAGCGATGGATGTGTTCGGCACGCACCAGGTCACGCTCGAGGACGGCAGCATCAACGACCTCGGTGGCGAATGGGCTCGAATTTCGATGTTTGAGTCGCTATCGGCAGCCTGCGGCGTCGAGATCACTCCAGAGACTCCGATTGCCGAGCTCAAGAAAATTGCTGACAAAGAAGGCATCGAGATTGATCACCCACTGCATGGCAAGTACGTGGAAGAGCTGTGGGAGCACTTTGTTAAGGGCGACCTGGTGAATCCGACCTTTGTGATGGACTTCCCGGTTGACACCTCGCCCCTCACGCGCAACCACCGCAGCAAGGCCGGGGTTGTTGAAAAGTGGGACCTCTACATCCGTGGCTACGAGCAGGCAACCGGCTATTCGGAGCTGGTTGACCCGGTAATCCAGCGCGAGCGCTTTGTTGCGCAGGTGCAGCTTGCCGCTTCGGGTGATCCAGAGGCGATGAAACTGGATGAGGAATTCCTCAAGGCACTCGAATTTGGTATGCCTCCTTCGGGCGGTATGGGCATGGGCATTGACCGTTTGCTGATGAGCCTGACCGGCCTCGGAATTCGCGAAACCATCATGTTCCCGCTGGTGAAGTAAGGTCGAAACATGACTGCATGGGACTGGATTTCAAACGCACTGCTGTCGCTGATTCCACCGGTCTTGGTTGGCCTGGTGTTTTGGGTCATCATGCGCTCGATTCTTCGCGCCGACTCAAAGGAGCGAGCGGTTTACGCCGAAATCGAGGCCGAGCTTCGCGCCAAACGCGAGGCTGAGTCCGCTGCGGCAGCCGAAAACTCAAAAAAGGACGCCTAGGGCGTCCTTTTTTCTTTGCCGCTCTGGGGCTAATCGTTCTAGAGGTTGGGCTTGGCCGTTGGCCTGCAGGTATTTTCCCCCTAGGGCGAACAAGCCTGTTCGGTGTCGGCACCCCTAGTTACCATCGTCTTAGAACGTCAGGCGATTGGCGTTTCTAGGAGTTAGAGATGTTTGAAAAATTCACCGACAAGGCTCGTCGCGTTGTGGTGCTCGCTCAAGAAGAAGCGAAGCTGCTCAACCACAACTACATCGGCACCGAGCACATCCTGCTTGGTCTGATTCACGAGGGTGAGGGTGTGGCTGCTAAGGCGCTCGAGTCGCTCGACATCAGCCTCGACCAGGTGCGTGAGCAGGTTCAAGAGATCATCGGTCAAGGTCAGCAGGCGCCAACCGGTCACATTCCTTTTACTCCGCGCGCCAAGAAAGTCCTCGAGCTTTCACTTCGCGAGGCACTTCAGCTGGGTCACTCATACATCGGTACCGAGCACTTGCTGCTAGGTCTGATTCGCGAGGGCGAGGGCGTCGCCGCCCAGGTCCTCACCAAGCTCGGAGCCGACACCAACCGTGTGCGCCAGCAGGTCATCCAGCTGCTTTCGGGCCACCAGGCCAGCAAAGAGACCGTGAACGTCGGTGGCGATGCAGCCGCCGAAAAGCAGAAGGGCTCTCAGATTCTCGACCAGTTCGGTCGCAACCTGACTCAGGCTGCCGCCGACGGCAAACTCGATCCGGTTATCGGTCGCGAGCGTGAAATCGAGCGCGTCATGCAGATTCTCAGCCGTCGCTCAAAGAACAATCCTGTTCTTATCGGTGAGCCAGGCGTTGGCAAGACTGCTGTGGTCGAAGGTTTGGCTCAGGCCATCGTTGACGGCAATGTTCCAGAGACCCTGAAGGGCAAGCAGCTTTACACGCTAGACATGGGTTCGCTGATCGCTGGTTCGCGTTACCGCGGTGACTTTGAAGAACGCCTCAAGAAGGTCACCAAGGAAATTCGCACTCGTGGCGACATCATCACCTTCATTGACGAGATTCACTCGCTGGTCGGCGCGGGTGCTGCCGAGGGAGCAATCGACGCGGCTTCGATCCTCAAGCCGATGCTTGCGCGCGGTGAGCTCCAGACCATCGGAGCAACCACTCTCGACGAATACCGCAAGCATTTCGAAAAGGATGCCGCTCTCGCTCGCCGATTCCAGTCGGTCAATGTTGGTGAGCCGTCAATTGCACACTCGATCAACATCTTGAAAGGCTTGCGCGACCGCTACGAGGCTCACCACAAGGTGTCAATCACCGACGGTGCGCTAGTGGCAGCGGCTCAACTGGCCGATCGCTACATCACCGACCGCTTCTTGCCAGACAAGGCCATCGACCTCATCGATGAGGCTGGAGCACGTCTGCGTCTTTCATTCCTGTCGTCGCCGCCTGAATTGCGTGAGATCGAAGACCAGATTGCAGCAGTCAAGCGCGAGAAGGAACTTGCCATTGAGGGCCAAGACTTCGAGCGTGCTGCCGCCAAGCGCGACGAAGAGAAGAAGTTGAGCGCCGAGCGCGTCCGCCTAGAAAAGCAGTACCGTCAGGGCAACGTGGCAGCCGCGGGAGTTGTTGACGAAGGCCTGATCGCCGAGGTTCTGGCTCAGGCAACCGGAATCCCAGTCTTCAAACTGACCGAGGAAGAGTCAGCCAAGCTGATGTTCATGGAGGACGAGCTGCACAAGCGCGTCATCGGCCAGGAAGAGGCTATTCGAGCCATTTCCAAGTCGATTCGACGTCAGCGCGCTGGCCTCAAGGATCCAAACCGTCCTTCGGGTTCATTCATCTTTGCTGGTCCAACCGGCGTCGGAAAGACCGAGTTGGCTAAGGCATTGGCCGAATTCCTATTCGACGATGAAAATGCACTCATCTCGCTCGATATGTCTGAATACGGTGAAAAGCACACCGTATCGCGCCTATTTGGTGCGCCTCCGGGCTTCGTTGGGTTCGAAGAGGGTGGCCAGCTAACCGAGAAGGTCCGCCGCAAGCCGTTCTCGGTGGTTCTGTTCGACGAGATCGAAAAGGCACACCCAGACATCTTCAACTCGCTGCTGCAGATTCTCGAGGAAGGTCGTCTGACTGACGGTCAGGGTCGCATCGTCGACTTCAAGAACACCATCATCATCATGACTACGAACCTCGGAACAGCCGACATCTCAAGAGGCGCCATGGGCTTCGTTCGTGAGAACGATGACTCGAGCGACTACGAACGCATGCGCGGCAAGGTCAATGAAGAGCTCAAGAAGAACTTCAAGCCTGAGTTCTTGAACCGTGTGGACGAGACCATCGTGTTCCCACAGCTGGTCAAGAGCGAGTTGGTTCAGATTGTCGATCTGTTCGTCAAGAAGTTGGCCACTCGACTCGAGGACCGCGACATGACCCTCGAGGTGACCACTGCGGCCAAGGAGCGCCTCATCGAGATTGGCTTCGACCCTGCACTGGGCGCCCGACCACTGCGTCGAGCCGTTCAGCGCGAAGTCGAGGACAAGCTGAGCGAGCGCATCCTGCACGGTGAACTGGTGAACGCTTCACACGTGATTGTCGACTTCGTCGACGGTGAATTCGTGTTTACCTCTAAAGTTCGCGAGATCGCCTCAGCGCTCTAGCAAAAGTCAAAGAAGAATGCCGGTCACCGCAACGGTGCCGGCATTCGACTTTGGTCGGCTAACCTTTTCTTCATGACCGCCAGCCAGATTCGTGTGCGACCAGCAAATACCGCTGATGTCGCTGCCATCATGGAATTGCGGCGCCCGATTGAGGGCACGATCGTGCTTCTTAGCCGCGAACGAGTCGTTTGGTACGAGCAAATCCAAGAAATCGTGGTGGCTACCGACGATGCGGGACGTGTAGTCGGTGCCGGGGCCTTGCACGTCATGTGGGAAGACCTGGCTGAGGTGCGCTCGCTCGTGGTCGCCGAAGATATGCGCGGTCGAGGAGTGGGTCACGCGATTCTCGAGTTTCTGCTTGATCGAGCCCGCAATATCGGCATCAAGCGAGTCTTCTGTCTAACTTTCGAAACCGAATTCTTTGGAAAGCACGGTTTTGAGCCGATTAGCGACGTACCCGTTGATGCGGCCACCTATGAGGAAATGTTGCGTTCTCACGATGACGGTGTAGCGGAATTCCTTGATTTGGCCCGCGTTAAACAGAACACTCTCGGCAACACGAGGATGCTTAAGCTGCTCTAGCAAACCTGCTGGTTAACCTGTATTCATGAGTTCCCCACGCCCAGGCGCGCCCCTGCCGCCATACGTTTACCGTCGTCGTCGCATCGTTGCCTTGGCCGTTTTGGCTCTGGTGGTTTGGCTTTTGGTGGCTGCGATTAGCGGAATCGTGGGTCTCTTCACCGGTGGCAACTCGGCTAAGCCGGCAGCATCGCAGAGCGCCACTGCGGCTCCTGCTTCGGAGGCTTGCGCTCCAGGTTCGGTGGCAGTTACGGCGCACGTTGGAACGGCAGCAAGTGAAGATCAGGCCGCTTTTGCAAAGACCGCTAAGCCATACATCTGGTTCACAATCGAAAACACCACGACAACGGCGTGCAAGTTTGACTATGTTGCCGGTGCGACTTTCTTCACCGTGACTAGCGGAGCAGAAACCATTTGGACCAACAAGGACTGTGCCACTTTCGCTCAAGGCCAAGACGCCGTGATTGACCTGCAGCCGGGTGCCGCGCAGGCGAGCGCCCCGATTCTCTGGCCTCGATCACGGTCAAGCCAATCGACGGGATGCGAATTGACCGGCAACGTGGTTGCTGCGCCAGGCGCGTACCACCTGGTCGCGACCGTGAGCAACATTCACTCGGCAGACGTGCAGTTCTTGATCAACTAGGTGCTACCAATTCAGCGCAAGGGCTAACGCTGCACGAAGGTCGCCAACGTTTGAGTCGACCGTGCGCACAAAGCCGAGGCGGCTTGCCTCGTTGGCTCGCGCTTTATCGTTTGAAACCTTGCGGATTTCGCCAGCGAGGCTAATCTCGCCGAAGGCGGCGAGATTGTGCGCAACTGGTTTATCGGCGACTGCCGATGCAATCGCCACCGCGATTGCCAAATCGGCTGCTGGTTCGCTCAGGCGCACACCCCCGACGGTCGATACGTAGACATCGAGCTCTGAGACTCTAAGTCCGGCTCGACGCTCCAGCACTGCGAGCAGCATCGCGACACGTGATGAATCGACACCGTTAGTCACTCGTCGCGGTTGGGGAGAGGATGACTTGACCACTAGGGCTTGGACTTCGGCAATCAGTGCGCGTTTGCCTTCGACGGTTACGGTAACGCAGGTGCCTGAAACTGGGCTCTCGCCTCTTGAGAGAAATAGTCCGCTCGGGTCTGGCACCTCGCGAATGCCATCGCCAGTCATTTCAAAGCATCCGACTTCATCGGTTGGTCCAAATCGGTTCTTCAAGCTGCGCACAAATCGCAGTGAAGTTTGACGGTCGCCTTCGAAGTGGCAAACCACATCGACCAGGTGTTCGAGTGCTCGAGGGCCGGCGATCGAACCATCTTTTGTCACGTGACCGACCAAAATCACCGGCATTGCGCGGTCTTTTGCCACTCGGATTACGTTGGCAGCTACCTCGCGCACCTGGCTGGGCATGCCCGCGGCACCATCGATTTCGGCGGAGGCCACGGTTTGAACTGAGTCGAGTACCAGCAGGTCTGGCTCAACCGCGTCAATCTGACCGAGCACTGTAGCCAAATCGGTTTCTGCTGCGAGGTATAGCGAATCAACTAAGGCGCCGGTTCGCTCGGCACGCATGCGAACCTGACCGACGGATTCCTCACCGCTCACGTAGAGCACCTTCGACCCCGAGCGGGCTGCGTTGGCGGCCACCTCGAGCAAGAGCGTGCTTTTGCCTACGCCAGGTTCACCCGAGAGCAAGATGACGGCACCGGGCACAAGCCCGCCGCCAAGCACACGGTCGAATTCTCCGACCTTGGTCGGCCAAACCTGAATCGGTTTAGTGGACACATCCGTGATTGGTTTTGCCGCAGCCGATGAAATCAAACGGACAGGGGCGACCTGTTTGGTTGAACCAAGCCCCCTCGAGGCCGAGGCCTCTTGCATGGTGTCCCACTGCTGGCACTCGGCGCAGCGACCCACCCACTTGACCGTGGACCAGCCGCATTCACTGCAAACGAAGGAGCTCTTAGGGGTTGCCATGCGTCAAAACTACCTTGTGCTGGAGACACTTATTTGCCCGCACGCCGCGGCTCAAACCTAAACTTGAGGAGTGAATATCGAACGCGTCGCAATTGTTGGCTCCGGGTCCATGGGAGGTGCAATTCTTGCTGGCTTGCTCGCCTCTGGATTTGCTGCCGACAAGATCACCGTGAGCACCAAGAGCGAACTCAGCGCTGAAAAGCACAAGAGCCAGTATGGCGTTGGCGCATACGCGTTGGAGTCCTCGAGTGATGCAAACCGCCTGGCTGTGGAAGGCGCTGACCTGGTGATACTCGCGGTCAAGCCGGCATATATCGTCGAGACCCTGCGTGAGGTGGCCGACTCACTTGCCTCGGGAGCGCTAGTTATCAGTGTCGCTGCCGGCATTACCAATTCGAGCATGGAGGCGGCGATACCGACTTCGGTCCGGGTTATTCGGTCAATGCCAAACACTCCGGCGATTGTTGGCAGAGCGGTCACCGGTCTAGCGGCGGGTTCAAGGTCAACCGCCGAAGACATGGCCAAAGCCAAGGCCCTATTTGAAACTGTTGGAGGCGTTGTCGTAGTCGATGAAAGCCAGATTGACGCGTTGAGCACTATTTCGGGAAGCGGCCCCGCGTATGTCTTCTACTTCATCGAGCAGCTGACCAACGCGGCCCTGCACCACGGCTTTACCGCCGAGCAGGCTGCCGCAATGGTGAATGACACGTTCCTCGGCGCAGCCGAGCTGGTCGCATCCACGGGAAAATCACCGACCGAACTTCGACGTCAGGTAACCAGCCCGAATGGCACCACCGAGCGCGCAATTGCTACCTTCGCCGCGGCAAACCTAGACCAGCTATTCATCGATGCAACCGAGGCCGCGCTGGCTCGCGCTCGTGAGTTGGCCGCCGGAAAGTAGTCTTGAACCATGAGTGACATTTTTAGCGCAATCGCCGATCCAACCCGACGTCAGATTTTGGATGCGCTCGCAGACAAGAGCGAGCTCTCGGTGGGCGAGTTGGTCTCGATCACGAATCAGGGCCAACCGGCTGTTTCAAAACATCTCAAAACCCTGCGCGAGGCAGGTTTGGTGACCGTCAAGACCGTTGGTCAAAGTCGCCTGTATGCGCTCGACGCGAACGCCTTGAAGCCGGTTGCCGCATGGGTGGTCAAGCACGCGGCTGCAAAGGTCGAAGCCGAAACAGCGGAGCGCGCCGATGAAGTTGCCGAGAAAGTTGGCGCTTGGCTCGCGGAAGGTGCCGACTGGCTTGGCGCTAAATTGGCTGAGCAAACGAAGGTGCGCGATTCTAAGGACCTCGGCCGCGAACTCGGACGCAAACTTGCGGAGGTTTTTGTCGAGGCTGATAAGTCGCTCAAGGCGAAGACCGGCAAAGACCTAGATGAGCTCCTGGTTGACGTGAAGTCTAAGGTCGCTGAGGTTCGCTCAAAACTGAACTAGTAGTGGACTAGGCCCGAAAAGGCGCTTAGAACCGTGCGGTTCCACTGCTCCAGCGAAACCGAATTGTCATTATCGATTTCGGTCAAGACGCGCCCGTGCAGCAACCCCAAAACCACCTGAGCGGCGGCACGCGGGGCAATGTGCTCCTTCAAGATTCCGGCATCGGCAAGGTTCTGCATGACCTCGGTGAGGCCGTCGGTTAGTCGGGTGTGTGACTCGGCGATGGCTGCGCGCAGTTCGGGCCGACTCACTGCGTTGCCGATCACGGTGGCGCGCTCTGCCACCGGCATCATCTGGTAGTAGTTGGCTAAGAAAGCCAGCATTTCCTCATACCGGGCTCGAAGATCTTGAACCGATGAGATGGTGGCCGACCAAGTCTTCAATCGTTCAATGTCAGCCGCAACGCTTTCACTAAATTGGTGAACGTATGCGGCTCGAATCAATCCCTCACGGTCACCGAAGTGATGGTAAATCGACCCGATTGAAACACCGGTCTCTGACGAAATCTCCTGCACGCGAACAGCTGATTCCCCCGAGGCGCGCATTGCTCGACGTGCCGCATCAATCACAAGTGCGACGGTCTCTTTGGCCCGACTCTGCTTTGGTTGTGGGAGCTGAATTGTCGTCATGCAAAGTAGAGCAATGGCGAGGCTAGTTTTATTCCGCCCCGCGGGAGAAACGCCGCCCAGGAAAACAAAAACTGCCCGGAAACAAAAAACTGCCCATGAAACAAAAAACTGCCCGGAAACGAAAAACTGGATGCGCCGAAGCGCATCCAGTAATTCGTTTTGAAGTTACTTCTTCTTGCCGAAGAACATGATGCCGAGCAGTGCCAAGACAACGCCGCCAAGTTGTGCGATCACCAGAGCGCCTGCGGTCTGGACGTTGCCACCGTTGAAGAGCAGGCCAAAGGTGACTGCTGGGTTGGCCTGAGCTCCGGTTGCGGTGAAGGCTGCTGCTGCCGAAATCCAAAGACCAACCGCCCATGGAATCAGGTTGCCCTTTTCGGCTGCCGCTAGCGAGCCGACAATCCAAACCAGAACCGCTGTTGCGATGAGTTCACCGACAATGGCTGCCGAACTTGGGGCACTGGCTGCACCGGTGATGCCGCCGAGGCTCTTGCCCATCAGGAAGGCGCCTAGGTTGGCGCCGGCAAAACCACCGAGCAACTGTGCTGCGATGTAGGTCAAGAGCTCGCCCGCGCCGAGTTGCTTCTTGGCAAAGAAGTAGATGCTTACGGCTGGGTTTAGGTGGCCACCGCTGATTCCCGCGGTGAGCAAGATGCCCAGGGCAAGTGTGGTTGCCAGTGCCAGGCGAGCCAATTCGGCTCCGCTGGTGCCAATGATTGCGGTTACGAACAGTGCAACACCGATAAATTCGGCAGCGCCTTTGCGGACTAGGTTCAACATCCGTTACTCCTTTGTGTGTTGTGGAACAGCTACTGGGATCAGAATTTCGTTGCTGCGAGCGAAGCCGGGCTTCCAGGGAGGGTCGTAGCGGGCCGTTAGTGCTGGCCCAGTTTGCTTCAACCCCGCTGCAGCCAGCTTCGACTGCAGAACCAAAGTCTTTTCATCAAAGAGTGTTTCAGACCAACGACCGCGAAACGAGATAGCGGCGAATTGCCCACCTTCGTGTCGAATCAAACGCAGTCGTGAATCTAGGGCAGCGGGCACCGACGCCGATGCTTCAACCGGCAGGACGAAAGAGACCGTATGGGTTTCGGAGCCCGAGTTCGTCTGCAAGACCGGAGCGGTCATCGCATACTTTTGAGCGGTTTGATTTTGGCCCGAAATGTAGCCGACCAGTGGTTGGAAAGCTCGGTTTCCGGCTTGAAGCCAATCGCCTACCGAGTCGATCTCGACACTGACGAAAGGCTCGTAATGCCGCAACTCGAATCCGTCGAATACTTGGGTGACTTGATACCTCAGTTTCTGAGTCATGCCTCGAGTGTATTGACTGGTCGAAATAGTCAGGCGCTTTTGACTAGAATGGTCAAGTTGTCTTGCCGGTGACCGCTCTGGTCACGTGGCATCCAAAGCTCTGTGAGGTCCCTATGGGTTCAGTAATTAAGAAGCGCCGCAAGCGTATGTCGAAGAAGAAGCACCGCAAGTTGCTTCGTAAGACTCGCCACCAGCGTCGCAATAAGAAGTAAGTCTTCTAAACGCTTCACCCGTCGTGCCAGCCACGGCGGGTTTTGCGCTTAAGGGGGCTGTGGCATGGTGCAGTTTCTGCGGTCAAATTTAGACCGCCAGAATTCAGCGGCCAGGATTGGTTGGTTCGGTTAGCGGTTTGCTCTAAGTTCGCGCTTTTTGAAGTCGAGAATCTTCCAGCCTGCCGCCTTGGCGTGCTTGGTCAGAATCTTGTCCGGATTGACGCATACCGCGTGGCCGACACGGGTGAGCATCGGCAAGTCGTTGTGGCTGTCGGAATAGGCGTATGAGCGGCGCAGGCTGATGTTGCGCTCTTTGGCCAGTGCGCGAATGGCCTTGGCCTTGGCCTTGCCGTGAAGTGGCTTGCCAACCAGTTTGCCGGTGAGAATTCCGTCTTTGCGCTCGACGATGGTCCCGAGTCCGCCGGTGAGCCCAAGTTTGTGGGCCATGATTTCGGCAATTTCGATAGGCGTGGCCGTGACCAGCCACACTTCACGACCCTCGGCAATGTGCTGCTTTGCGATGCGAACCACCTCAGGCCAGAGCTTAGGGCTGATGTAGTCGTCGTAGACCATCTCGGTCATGCTGGCTAGCTCTTCAACACGGTGGCCCGCGATTAGTCCAAGGGCTCGATCTTTAATGTCGGAAAGTGTTTTTGCGGTCTCACCGCGGGCGATGAAACGGGCCTGATGCCAGGCAAAATTCCAAAAATCACGGCGACTAAAAAAGTTCTTTTTAAATGCAGCTTTGCCAAACAGGAAGCTGGATGACCCGCGGATCAGAGTGTTGTCAACGTCGAAGAACGCGGCTTCGATTTTCGTTGACTGGCTTGGGTCTTTGGGCACTCGTACAGTCTAGAACGGGGCATAGGCTAGAGGCGTGCTCATTCACCTGACGTTAATTGGCAAGCCGGGCTGTCACCTTTGCGAGGATGCCGATTTGGTTGTCGCCGAGGTCATTCGCGAGTTCGAGCAGGCGCATCTAGACGATGACGTTCTGGTTGAATTCGAGACCAAAAACATTCTTGAGGATGCCCAACTCGCCGCGAAGTATGCCGAAGAGATTCCGGTGCTGCAGATCAATGGCAAGACACACGCATACTGGCGCATTGACCCGGTGCGATTCCGGGCGGCTCTCGAAGTGGCCGCTGGCTCAGCCAAGTAAGGATTAGCGATGAAGTTTATTTTCAAATTCGTGAAGCGTTTTTGGTTTCCAATTTTGCTCATAGCTCTCAGATTGCTCGGCAGAAAATACCCTCGAGCCGAAAAGGCACGACAGTTCATTAGCAAGCTCAAGTAGACCTGCCAGTCACACACAGTTGCTGCATTGTTGCATTATTGCTACATAGCATTTATGCTACAAACATGGGACGTAAACCAAAGCACGAAGAAGAGCGGGTAGCTAACCGCATCGAAGAGCTACGCACCAAAGCAGGCCTGAGCCGGCAAGAGCTCGCCGATCAGGTAGGCGTTCACTATCAAACAATCGGCTACATCGAACGCGGCGAATACAGCCCGAGCCTGGTGCTCGCTTTGAAAATCTCATCCGCTCTTGGTGTCAAGGTCGAGCGTGTTTTTTCTATTGAAGGAGAGAGATAGAAGTGGCAAAACTAACGAATCAAGAAAGAGTTGCGATCCAGGCTCAGCGAGTGCTCAACGACACTCGCTGGGATTTCATTCGTACACCCGCTGCGCGTCGAGGCTTGGCTGTGTTCGGCTACCTTGCCGTGATTTTCAACTCGGCGATGTATCTGCTAAATACCTACATTGGCCTGATTGGCCTTGCCGTTCTCTTTGGCGCGTATCTCTTGTTGAGAATTTCGATTAGGTCCGTTGCTGACCTGCCGGACGAGTATCTCGACGAGCGCTTGAGAAGCATTCGATCGGTGACCTACTACCGGTCTTATCTGCTAGTGGTGGGACTCCTGACTGTCGCGGCTGTGCTCCTAATGGGCATCCTCATTGCAAGCGACATTGCGACTGATGGGTCGAGCGCGCTTCACTTCAGCCTCGATTGGAACACGTCTCAGGCCATCATCTGGTTCATCCTCGGGGTGACGATGATGACCCCGTCAGCAGTTTTGGCTTTCACCCAAGCCGACAAGATCCATTAGTTTCATAAGCGAAAACCCCCGACTTAGCGGTCGGGGGTTTTGCGCGTTTGGTTTGCCTACGGCTCCAAGCGGTTTGGGCCGCGGAACAAGAATCCAACCTCGCGAATGTTTGGCTGGTGCAGCAGCAGCATGATTACGCGAAGCAATCCCATGCCGAAGCCGCCGTGTGCCG
>JAGWTM010000031.1 GCA_028868975.1 Actinomycetales bacterium | reverse complement strand
ATAACTCGGTCACCTTTAGAGATGGATGAGGAACCGTTGATGGCCAGCTGACGGAACGTAGTGACGGTGTACCAGTTGGTTTCGCCGTCGATCCACTTGTTTTGACCGCGGTCGAAGCGGCGCTGCGATGAAGCAAGTCGAAATGATGTGATTGGAAGACCGTCCTGAGTGACCAGGTGTCTGGGTGTGGTTGCTACCAAACCGGTAACAGCGATGTGTTCGCTCATGTGTTCTCTTTCGCCAGGGTGATGACCGAGTGTCGTCACGCTGGCTAGATACTCCCCGACCGGCTCTGGATCAAGGCTCATCGGCGCCAATCTGTAGATAACCCCAGACCGATTGGTCGTTTTGGTCATCCCCCTCGCAGATTGCGACGGAACTAGTGCTTTAGGAAATCGGAGAACTTAGCGCGAACCTTGGTGACTTTAGGCACAATCACCGCGTTGCAGTAACCCTGATTTGGGTTTTTGGCGAAGAAATCCTGGTGATACTCCTCGCCCACCCAAAATTCGGTTGCGGGAGTAATCTCGGTCACAATCGGGTCATCCCAGATTTTTGCGGCTCGCTCCCTCGCGGCCTCAAAGGCCACACGCTGCGCATCGTCGGCATAGAACATTGCCGACCGATACTGCGGACCAATGTCCATTCCCTGACGATTCAGTGTGGTTGGGTCATGCAACGTGAAGAAAATGTCGAGAATCACGTCCGCCGAAATGACCGATTCGTCAAAAATCACCTTGGCGACCTCAGCGTGCCCGGTGGTCTTCTCACAGACTTCCTCGTAGGACGGGTTAGCCACGTGGCCACCCATGTAACCAACCACGACATCCGAGACGCCTCGGAACTGCATGTACGCACTGTCGAGACACCAGAAACAACCACCGGCAAGAACGAATTCAGTCATGCTTCTAGCCTAGGCTGAATGTATGAGCTACGACGCTGCACCGGACCGCTATCAGGACGCACCTTACCGACGCACTGGCAAGAGTGGTCTGTTGCTACCCGAGATTTCGCTCGGCCTGTGGCACAACTTCGGATTCGTGGATGATTTCGATGAGCAGGCACGCATTTTGCGCCGCGCCTTCGATCTGGGGATCACGCATTTCGACCTGGCCAACAACTACGGCCCGCCTGCGGGCTCAGCCGAATCCAACTTCGCCAAGCATCTGGCCAACGACTTCCGCAAGTATCGCGATGAACTCATCATTTCGACCAAGGCCGGTTATGACATGTGGCCTGGCCCCTACGGCGAGTGGGGCTCGAGGAAGTACCTGCTGGCCTCGCTCGACCAGAGCCTTAAGCGCATGGAACTCGATTACGTCGACATTTTCTATAGCCACCGCTTCGACCCGAACACGCCGCTCGAAGAGACCATGGGTGCACTGGCGACCGCAGTTGCGCAGGGCAAGGCCCTGTACGTCGGCATTTCCAGCTATTCGGCTGCTGAGACAATCCGTGCCAAGGAGATCCTCGATTCGATGGGGGTCCCGCTGCTGATTCATCAACCGCGGTACAACATGTTTGACCGCTGGATCGAGCGCGACCTTTTGGATGACCTTGGACGACTCGGAGTGGGGTGCATCGCCTTCTCGCCGCTGGCACAGGGAATGCTCACCGATCGCTACCTCAACGGCGTGCCCGCAGGCTCACGAGCCTCACTCGCTCACTTCTTGAAGCCAGAGGCGATCAGCGAGCAGTACCTCAAGCACGCACGTGCTCTGAACGAAATCGCACAGGCACGCGGTCAAAGTCTTGCCCAGATGGCCCTCAGTTGGGTCCTGCGTCACCCACAAATGACGAGTGCCCTGATTGGCGCATCCAGCGTGGCTCAGCTCGAGGCAAACTATGAGGCTGTCAAGGCACCAAAATTCACCGCGGATGAGCTCGCCGCCATCGACCAGCACGCAATCGACGGTCTAGAGCGCTAACAACAAAATGACCATCTCGAACAAAACCCGTGGCACAAGTCTGGCCGTCGCAGGCACGCTGCTATTTGGTCTAAACGCCAGCACTAGCAAAGTCGTAATGGCGGTCGGTATTACCCCGGCGCAAATGGTCGGGTTCAGATCGCTTTGTTCGGCGTTAATTGCTGGCCTTGTGCTCCTCGTTACCAACCGAGCTGCCTTCAAGGTTGAGAAGCGAGAGTGGCCTGGGCTAATAGCGTTTGGCGTCATCGGAGTGGCACTGATGCAGTGGGCCTACTCGTACGCGGTTCAATTGCTGCCGGTTGGAATCGCCCTGTTGTTTGAATACACCGCGATTGTCTGGGTGCCACTGGCGTCGTACCTGCTGTTCAAGCAAACTTTCAAACCGCGACTTTGGTTGGGTGTCGTGGCCGTACTGATCGGTCTTGCCATCGTTGCCGAAGTTTGGCACTCATCGCTCAACCCGATGGGAGTCGTCGCTGGTGTCGCAGCCGCGTTGTTCACGAGCACCTACTTCATCATGGGTCAGCGAACCCAGCGCAATCGCGATGCGTTTTCGACGCTGTTTTTCACGATGCTAATTTCCACGGTTTTTTGGTCGGCAATCAGCCCGTGGTGGCCGCCAATTATCGAAAAGTATGCGACCGGCATTGATCTAGGTGGCTCGCTTGCCGGATTGGTCACGCCACTCTGGGTGCTCCTTGCGTGGGTTGGACTCTTGGGGTCATTCGCGCCGATGTTGCTGAGTTATCAGGCCATGCGCCTGTTGCCACCCACCATCATGGGCATCATCAGCACCTCAGAGGTGCTCTTCGCTTTTGCTTTCGGCCTACTTTGGCTCGGTGAGCAGATTTCGGGACTACAGCTCCTCGGCGGACTGTTGGTCCTAGCAGGCATAGTTATCGCCGAGACATCGAGAGGCAACAAATGGCAACCATCGAGCTAAACGACCAGAGTTTTCGCGAACTCATCGGCAGCGAAGGCATCAACATCATCGATTTCTGGGCCGAATGGTGTGGTCCGTGCCGGCAATTCGGCCCTATTTTCGAGGAGGCCTCGAACCGCCACCCGGACATCAAATTTGGCAAGGTAGACACCGAAGCCAATCAGGCTCTGGCGGGTGCGCTGCAGATTTCATCGATTCCGACCTTGATGATCCTGCGCGATGGAATCATGCTTTACAACCAGCCGGGCGCGCTACCGGGAGCCGCTTTAGAAGACATTATCGGCAAGGTTCGAGCACTAGACATGGATGAGATTCGAGCCGAAATCGCTCGTTCGCAAGCCGAAGAAGCCCAGGGCGAATAACGCAAAATGCACAAACCAACCGTCGAAACGGCCGCGCTCCGCGAGCACATCCTGACCTATGCCCGAACCCGAATGGGCTATGACGTTCCTCCACTCGACCGGCCCCAGTCACTCGAGTGGCTGACCGCTCACGCGGGTCAAACCATCACCGAGGATGGCCTAGGAGGTATGCGCGCGCTGGGAGTTTTTGCTGACGTTCTGGCACCGGCCACGATTTCGACTGACCACCCCGGCTACCTGAGTTTCATCCCAACCGCACCAACCGAGGCTTCGACACTGTTCGACCTCGTGGTTTCGGCCAGTTCCATTTATGGCGGTTCCTGGCTGGAAGGCTCAGGAGCGGTGTATGCCGAGAATCAGGTTTTGAGTTGGCTGGCTAGCGAGGTTGGCCTGCCCGACACAGCCGGAGGACTATTCGTCCAGGGCGGAACCCTCGGAAACCTCTCTGCACTGGTTGCCGCGCGTCACACGGCCAGGCTCAAGCGCGAGACCGACGGTTTGCCGATGCCGGCACGCTGGAAGTTTGTCTGCTCAGCCGAGGCACACTCGTCACTGAAGGCAGCGGCTGCCGTGATGGACGTCGATATCGTCAAGGCTCGAGTTGATTCGGAAGGGCGCCTACATGGCAGCGCGGTCGAGGAGGCACTCGAAACCGCCGGCGACGGTGTGTTCGCAATCGTTGCGACCGCAGGAACCACGAACTTCGGCATCGTTGATGACCTGGACGGAGTCGGCGAAGTCGCAAAACGCCACGGCTACTGGTACCACATTGACGGAGCCTATGGTCTGGCTGGAATTCTCGCACCGAGCACAAGAGAGCTCTTTGCTGGCTCGGAACGCGCAGACAGTTTCATCGTGGATCCGCACAAATGGCTCTTTGCTCCATTCGATGCTTGCGCACTGGTCTATCGCAACCCCGAGTTGGCTCGCGCTGCCCACACGCAACATGGCGAATATCTGGACACGCTCACCCAGCGGGATGAGTGGAACCCGTCGGATTACGCATACAACCTGACTCGACGGGTACGAGGTTTACCGCTCTGGTTCTCGCTGGCAACTCACGGCACTCGAGCGTACAGCGAAGCCGTTGAGGCGAACATCCAGCTGGCCCACCGAATCGCGGCTGAGATTCGTCGTCGACCTCATCTGAGCCTGGTTCGAGAGCCCGTCCTGTCGGTTGTGGTCTTTGAACGCGAAGGCTGGACTGCTGACGACTACGAACGCTGGTCGGCAAAGCTACTCGACGAGCAGGTGGCCTTCGTGGTGCCAAGTTCGCACGGCGGACGCCCGAACACCCGATTCGCGATTGTGAATCCAGAGACCAGCTACGAATTATTGATTCAAATCCTCGACAGCATGGAATAGCAGGAGAACAGCAATGAAGCTAACCGTCGCAAAAGCACTCCCCTCACTCAGTCGCGTGAAGCCGATTACGCGTGAACCGCTGCGCGTTGGTCTGGTGCAAACCAAATGGCACGAGGATGCCGTCGAGCACCAGCGCGTCCTGGCAGACGGTGTGCGCTTGGCAGCCGAGGCCGGAGCCAAAATCGTGTTCCTGCAGGAACTTACCCTTAGTCGCTACCCCGCCGATGTGCGTCCGACGGGCACCCCGAACGCGACAGCCGAATCACTGGACGATGGCCCAACCTACCGGTTCGCAGCCGCGGCGGCGGCCGCAAACAACGTGCACGTGCACGCATCCCTGTTTGAATATGAGGACCTTGCCGACGGTCGAGGTTGGAACACCGCGATTATCGTCAACCCAGCAGGGCAAATTGTGGCGCGCACCCGCAAACTCCACATTCCCGTCACAGCTGGCTACTACGAAGACCAGTACTTCACGCCCGGTCCAGCCGATGGCGAGCCTTACCCCGTTTATGAAATGGATTTTGACGGTGTTAGCGCCAACCTCGGTTTGCCAACTTGCTGGGATGAGTGGTTCCCAGAGGTTGCTAGAAACTACAGCCTTCGAAACGCTGAAATCCTCGCCTACCCGACTGCCATCGGCAGTGAACCAGACCATGTCGAATTCGATACCGAACCCCTATGGCGTCAGGTAATCGTTGGCAACGCGATTGCCAACGGCACCTTCATGGTTGTGCCAAATCGCTACGGAAACGAAGGTGCGATCAGCTTCTACGGCAGCAGTTTCATCTGTGACCCATACGGCCGTATTTTGGCTCGGGCTGACCGCGAAGGTGACGAGGTCTTGGTAGCGGATCTCGATCTCGACCAGCGTCGAGACTGGCTTGACCTATTTCCGTTCCTGGCGACCCGCCGCCCAGACACGTATGAAATGCTGACCGAAGAAGTGGTCAATCGTCGCACCGAATCGGGCGATGGTGAGCACGGGGGCATCGCCGGAGTCTCTTACTGATGAGTCAGCACTTCGCCATGCCGGCAGAATGGCAACCCCACGAACGCACCTGGATGGCGTGGCCATCGTCTGGCTACACGCTCGGCGATACCGAAGATGAACGGTTAGAAGCTCGCCAAACCTGGGCGGCTGTTGCTAACGCAATCGTTGACTTCGAACCCGTGACGATGCTTTGTGAACCAACGGACCTCACGATTGCCTCCCAGTTTCTGGATGCGCGCATCCAGTTGATTGAGTGCGAACTAAATGATGCCTGGATGCGTGACATCGGGCCTACCTTTGTGCGCTCAGCTGACGGTTCGCTTGCGGCCGTGAACTGGATTTTCAATGGTTGGGGTGCGCAACCGTGGGCCCGATGGGACAAAGATTCGCTAGTCGCAACCAAAATCGCCGACCTTACGGATACCGCGATTGAGAGCAGCTGGCTGGTCAATGAGGGCGGTGGAATTCACGTCAACGGTGCCGGAACCGTGCTCTTGACTGAAACTGTTCAGCTCGGTGAAGGGCGAAACCAGGGTCACACCAAAACTGAAGTTGAGGCTGAGATTCACCGCCTACTAGGCACCAACCGCGCGATTTGGTTGAAGCGCGGACTCACCCGTGACTACGACGAGTTTGGCACCCGCGGCCACATTGACATCGTGGCCTGCTTCGCCGACGAGAACACGATTCTGTATCACGATCAGCAGAACCCAGAACACCCAGACTTCGCGGTTAGCCAAGAAGTTCGGGATGCGCTCAGCGCATACCCCGAGTTTCGACTCGTGCCGTTGGCTGCGCCGAAAACCCTTTTTGACGCCGACGGTCCGGTTGATTACTCGTACATCAATCACTACATCGTCAATGGAGCGGTGATCCTCTGCGCGTTTGATGATGAAAACGACGCCAACGCGAAGCGAGTGCTCGAAGGCGTTTACCCCGGGCGAGAAATCGTATTAGTTGACGCTCGCGCCCTGTTCGCCCGCGGCGGCGGCATTCACTGCATTACGCAGCAGCAGCCGGCCTAGGCAAGAGCTCTACTGAGCTCGATGACGCGCAACCGCGTTTCGAACCGGGTGATTGTGTGGTCGGAGTTCAAGCCAAATGGCGAATAGAAAAGCTGGCATCAAGATGTCAGTCATGAAAAAGATCGGGTAGTCAAGCAGGTAGCCGAAATACCAATTGCCTTCAAAGATCGCCAAAGAAATGTGGTTAACGAGCAGCAGAGCCGGCCAAAGCAACGTCGCAAACGGCATAACTTTCAGGGGCCAGCGATGCCCCACAGCAAAGTAACCGAACAGAATCACTGGCGACACGGCTAGCGCAATCCATCCAAACATGAGTGCGGCCAACATCACCGCGCGAACCGGATTTGGATTTTCAAAAGGATTCATCAAGAAGAACGATGGATAAGTTGCAACAACAGCCCAAAAACTGGCCGTGAAAAAGACTCCGGTAGTTACCAGTAGCAACCGGATTGTCGAGCTGCGAATGTCAGTTGATGAGGTGTTCATTTCTCTCCTAGTAATCACAGACCACAATCCACCGCGCACCGGCTAGGTTGTGCCAAGCGTAAATGCCGGTACCCACCTGTCCAGGAACACTGCAAATTCCCCCGATATTTGGTTCGAAGTTCTGCATCGGATTGATGTATACGATTCCGTCCGTAGCGCTCACGGTGACCGCATACCCCAATTGAACGATGCGGCCATTGATTGGCCTAACTGCCGTTAGGGTTCCGTTGCCGTTCAAGTAGACCGGTTGGCCAGCCACATATGCGCTTGTGTCGATGCCATGGATTAGGCCGTATGTGGTGACATAACCGACTGCACCTGGCGCGATGTTTTGCGTTAGTACACCAATCACGCTGGTCGCGCCCAGAGCTGTGCTGTTATCTGCATACTCAACAGTCATCTGCCCGGAGACAGCGCCATTAACACGAACAACGCGACCGTCTAACAGAGTCGTCGAGCCTGGGTTTTTAACCCGCTGAACCGATTCTTGACCAATTTGCAAAGTCACACCCGCATCGGCTCCCTGAAGGTTCAGAGTCCCCGCATCGGCATTCCAAAGGAGTCGGCCTGGGGCATCCTGTGCCGAGGTGTTGGCATTGAATTGAAGGTAGTCGAGGCTTCCCAGGCGAGTGAATGCGTCGAGATCTAAACTGACCGTTTTGGTGTTGGCGTCGTACAACAGTGGCGACGTCGCGCTTACTATGCCGGTCGGTCCCATCGGACCTGTTGCGCCGGTGGCACCTGTGGCCCCGGTCGCACCGGCCGCGCCTGTCGCACCCTGAATTCCCTGGGGACCTGCCGGACCGGCTGGGCCGGTAGCGCCGGTAGCACCCGTGGCGCCAGTAGCACCCGTGGCGCCGGTGGCGCCAGTAGCACCAGTGGAACCCGGAATACCCTGAATTCCCTGTATACCCTGTGGGCCGGCCGGACCTTGGAGTCCGCGGGCACCTGTCGGCCCCATGGGTCCCATTGGCCCGCGGGCGCCAGTTTTCCCGGCTGCCCCGGTTTTGCCCTGTGGTCCGGTTTCACCTTGTAGTCCGGTTTCACCTTGTGGGCCTTGGGGTCCAGTTTCGCCTTGCGGCCCCTGAATCGACGACGACTGATTGAGGCTGGCTTCCTGGAGCAGGTGATAACCCTGAAGGCCGCTAGCGGCAAATCCTGAGATTGAGCCGGTGATCAAGAAGGCGGTCATAACGGAAGAACCGCTGATGCCACCCTTGAAACCGAACATTTGATCCCACCCTCAATACGCCAAATTCGATGGCCCTACTCTAACAAGATAAACAGAACCTGACGGGTTTAAGGTTCAGGCAAAGCTCACTACAGAGTGAGCGAGCGTTTAGGCAAGTACGTCAGCTAGAGCGGTCAACTCGAGACCAAGAGCGTGAGCTACACCCGGGTAGGTCACCTTGCCGGCGTGGACGTTCAAGCCCTTGGCGAGGGACTCATCGGCGCGAAGCGCGTCCTTCCAACCTTTTTCGGCGAGCGCAACCACATATGGAAGCGTCGCGTTGGTTAGAGCACGAGTTGACGTGGCTGGAACCGCACCTGGCATGTTTGCCACACAGTAGTAAATGCTGTTGTGCACCTGATAGGTCGGGTTGTCGTGGGTGGTCGGGCGTGAGTGCTCGAAGCAACCACCCTGGTCGATGGCAATGTCAACCAGCACCGACCCAGGCTTCATGTTCTTGACCATGGCATCGGTGACAAGCTTTGGTGCCTTCTCGCCAGGAATTAGTACCGAGCCGATAACTAGGTCGGCATCCTTGAGTTGGTCAGCGATTTCGTACGCGGTCGACACGCGGGTTTTGACCACTCCACCGAAACGAGCATCGAGTTCACGAAGTTTTGGCAGTGAGATGTCAATCACGGTGACATCGGCCTGCATGCCAAGCGCTACGGTCGCGGCGTGCTCTCCAGCCACTCCACCGCCGATGACAACTACCTTGGCCTTAGGTGCGCCCGGCACACCACCCATGAGGACTCCGGCGCCACCCTCAGACTTCATGAGCTGAAACGCTCCGATTTGAGCACTGAGGCGTCCGGCAACTTCACTCATCGGCTGCAAAAGAGGCAGTGCGCGGTTTGGTAGCTGAACAGTCTCGTACGCGATAGCGGTCACACCAGAGTTGACAATGGCCTCGGTGCACTCTCGCGAGGCCGCGAGGTGGAGGTAGGTGAAGAGCACCTGGTCAGCGCGCATCCGGTGGTACTCGGCTGCAATCGGCTCCTTCACCTTTAGCAGCAGGTCTCCCTTGGCCCAAACCTCATCCGCGGTGGCCAGAATTTGAGCGCCTTCGGCACGGTACGCCTCATCGGCAAAACCCGATCCGAGTCCAGCACCGGCTTCGATGAAGACCTCGTGTCCACGGCGAACTAGCTCGTGAACGCCGGCTGGGGTGATCGCAACGCGATTTTCGTTGTTCTTGATTTCGGTTGGGATACCTACGCGCATTTGCACTCCTAAAGTCGGTTCTGGCTGCCCCTGGCAACTTCTGCAAGTCTGGCAATAATTGATGCCAATGCTCTTGTATTTCGCATAAAATTCGTATGGAAGTCAAAAAGTCATACATAAATTCGACAAATGAGGTGTTTTTGCCCATGACAACGCAGATTCTGCAAGAGCTGGACGGCATCGATCACGCCCTAGTTCGAGCCTTACAAGACAACGCCCGCATAACCAACGCTGACTTGGCGGCCGTGGTTGGCATAGCTCAATCCACCTGCATCACTCGCGTGCGCTCTCTGGTTCAACGCGGAGTGATTACCGGGTTCACCGCCGAGGTGGACCCAAAGGCTCTGGGTTTAGATTTGCAGGTCTTGATTTCAGTAACGCTCAGAGCCGGAGCGCGAGCAAACCTCTCGAGCTTCATGACCGAAATGCGGGCACTCCCCGAGGTGATTCAGGTTTTCTTCCTGGGTGGCTCAGAGGACTTCATCGTGCACTTGGCGGTACGAGACAGCGCTCACGTACGCGAATTCGTGCTCGAGAATCTCTCCAACAACCCCGTTGTGGCGTCCACCAGAACAAATATGGTGTTTGAGCACTTCCACAAGGGGCCTCAGGCCTGAGGCTAAAGGACCTTCTTTACGACACTGGACTTCAGATACATCTGACCAAAACCATCAACCTTGCAGTCGATGTCGTGCCCATCAGCTCCGTTGACCAGTCGAATGTTTCGCACCTTGGTACCAACCTTGATCGAGCTCGATGAGCCCTTGACCTTCAAGTCTTTGACCACGGTGACGGTGTCGCCGTCGGCAAGAACGTTTCCGACGGAATCCTTGATTACGCTCGGCGCGTCCGATTCGACAGTTTCGTTCAGCTCGACTGCCGACCATTCATGGGCGCACTCGGGGCAAACCAGAAGCGATCCGAGTTCGTAAGCGTATGCGCTCGCGCAAAGTGGGCATGGGGGCAGCGTGTCAGTCATTCGAACAGGCTACTGCCCGCGGCACCGCTGCAGCACAGGGTAGGCTTAAAGCGTGTCTAAAGTTCTTGCATCTCTTCCTGTCGGCGAAAAAGTAGGTATTGCGTTCTCGGGTGGCCTCGACACCTCGGTGGCCGTCGCCTGGATGCGCGAAAAAGGCGCGATCCCATTCGCGTACACCGCTGACCTAGGCCAGTATGACGAAGACAACATCGAGTCGATTCCAGACCGCGCGTTGCAGTACGGGGCTGAAAAAGGTCGCCTCATCGACTGCCGTCAATCCCTAGCCGAAGAAGGCTTGGCCGCAATCGCGTGTGGCGCATTCCACATCCGCACCGGCGGCAAGGCATATTTCAACACCACTCCACTCGGACGAGTCGTGACCGGAACCTTGCTTGTGCGCGCCATGCACGAGGATGGCGTTGAAATCTGGGGTGACGGTAGCACCTACAAGGGCAACGACATCGAGCGTTTCTATCGTTACGGCCTGCTGGCCAACCCAAACCTTCGCGTTTACAAGCCATGGCTCGACGCCGATTTCGTGAATGAGCTCGGTGGCCGCCAAGAGATGTCTGAGTGGCTGCTAGAGCGCAACTTGCCTTACCGTGCATCGGTCGAAAAGGCTTACTCGACCGACGCCAACATGCTCGGCGCAACCCACGAGGCGAAAACCCTTGAGTTCTTGAGCGAGTCATACGAAATCGTGCAACCAATCATGGGCGTTCGCTTCTGGGACCCATCGGTTCAGATCGAGACCGAAGACGTCACCATTACGTTCCGTCAGGGGCGCCCAGTCGCGATCAACGGCAAAGACTTCAGCAACGACGCGGTGGGCATCGTGATGGAGGCCAACGCGATTGGTGGACGTCACGGCCTTGGCATGAGTGACCAGATCGAGAACCGAATTATCGAAGCCAAGAGCCGCGGTATCTATGAGGCGCCTGGCATGGCTCTCTTGTTCACCGCGTACGAGCGTTTGATCTCGGCAATCCACAACGAAGACACCATCGCCGCCTACCACAACGAGGGACGCCGCATGGGCCGCCTGCTTTACGAAGGCCGCTGGCTAGACCCGCAAACGCTGATGTTGCGAGAGTCGCTCACCAAGTGGGTAGCTTCAGCGGTCAATGGCTCGGTAACGCTTCGCCTGCGCCGCGGCGACGATTACACCATCGTCGACACTCGCGGTGAGGGCTTCAGCTACCACCCAGAAAAACTTTCGATGGAGCGCACCGAGGACGCCGCTTTCGGCCCAACGGACCGCATTGGTCAGCTCACCATGCGCAACCTCGACATCATGGACACCCGCCAGAAGCTGGATCTTTACCGTAAGCAGGGGCAAATTTCGGGCGGCCAGTTCGAACTGACCTAGGAAATGCAATGGAGGGGGTCCATGTTTCAAAAGTTTTTTAGTCGGTTTAGGTCTCGACGATCACCTGAAGGGCGCGAACTTTTCGATGCTCTTCCCGAGCGCGAAAAACTTATTCTGGAGCGCGAACTTTTAGAGTCAGGCTTGATTGATACGCGGCAATCCGAATCTGTAATCTCGCCGGGTCGAGACATGTTTGGGCTACGAACCGGCACAAGAATCGGCCTTGACGATGACCTCAGAACGCATACTGCCGACCTGCCAAACATTGGAAGACTCACGGTTTCGCCCGCTGAGCAGCAACGGATTATCGAAGAACGCGAACGCTAAAAAACGCGGGAGTACAAACTGTTACGGCGTTTGTCGAGAGAATCTGCGACACGCATTGGAATTCTGGCATTCGTTTGGATGCAAATGGTTCGAGCTTTCGGCGTATTGTGTAATCAAGTTGCACTTCAGGAAGGGATAGCAAATTGAAACTCAACGGAAAAGTTGTAGTCATAACTGGTGCCGGTAACGGCATGGGGCGCGAAATGACCCTAGAAGCACTTCGTCGCGGCGCACGAGTTTTTGGCATTGACCTCAAGGCCGAGTCGCTGGCCGAGACCGCCAAGCTTGCCGAAGCCGGCGATAATTTCAAATCAAAGGCGATGGACATCACCGATCGGTCCCAGTGTGCATCCTTGCCGGCCGAAGTCGTGGCGGCTATGGGGCAGGTGGACGTCATCGTGAACAACGCAGGCATCATCCAGCCATTTGTGTTTGTTGAAGCTCTCGATTTTGAGCACATCGACCGCGTTATGAACGTAAATTTCAATGGTCCGCTCAATTTGATCAAAGCGTTTCTTCCAGAGCTGAAAAAACGACCAGAGGCGCAAATCGTCAACGTTTCATCGATGGGTGGTTATGGTCCGGTGCCAGGACAAAGCGTTTACGGCGCTTCCAAAGCTGCCTTGAAGCTATTGACGGAGGCATTGCGAGCCGAGCTGACTCCGACCAAGGTTCACGTAACCGGAATCTACCCTGGGGCAATCGGTACGAACATCGCAGCCAACTCGGGAATCAAAATGGACCTACCCAGCGGCACCGATGCACCAAAGATGAAAATGACCCCGGCTCCCCTAGCCGGAAAAATCATGATTGATGGAATCGAGGCCAACAAGGCTCGAGTATTTGTTGGCAGCGACGCAGCCATCATGGACAAGCTAGTGCGTCTAATGCCGGTCAAATCTGGCGAGATCATCTACAACCAGATGAAGTCGATTCTGCCCCACTAGTTGCGGCCTGAATCACTATCCGAGTCAAAGCCTAGGTGTCACCGCAGGGAGTGCCTAGGCTTTACTCATGTCTGAAATTGCAGCTCTCAAGGCCAAACTCGAGGCGGTTACCTCACGTCTCAGCGAACTAACCCTCGATCGCTTCAACGAGGATGACGCCTGGCGACTAGGTGGCCTGATGCGCGCTCGCGCGATTGAGTTGGGTTACCCGGTTGCTATAGACATTCGAAGCGGTGACGCTCCCCTGTTCTCGGTGATGCTTCCGGGAGCGACCGCGGCTAACTTCGACTGGGCCAGACGGAAACGAAATCTCACCCTGCTCGTTGGTGAATCTTCTTGGGAACTGAGCCTCAAGAAAGCCCTCGGCACTGACTTTGCCGAGCTCATGGGCCTCGATTCTCGCGACTACACTCCCCATGGCGGTTGTGTTCCGATCCGAGTTGGCGGTGTTGTTGGAATTGTCGCGACGGTTACGGTCTCGGGGCTACCCCAAGAACAAGATCACGAATTTGCGGTTTCTTGCCTAGCCGAATTCAAAAAACTTTCAGGTGAGCGCGGCTAGCCGATAGCGAATCGGGCATCCATCGGTTTAGCGGAAGCCCACCAGACAGCAGAAAAGGGCCGAGGAAATCTCGACCCTTTTCGTTTACCTTGCGACTAGAAGTCCCAGTCGTCGTCGGTAGTGGCTTCGTGCTTGCCCATAACGTAGCTTGAACCTGAACCCGAGAAGAAGTCGTGGTTCTCATCAGCGTTTGGTGACAGAGCGGCGAGAATCGCTGGGTTCACATCGCAGTCATCCTTAGGGAAGAGCGCGTCGAAGCCCAGGTTCATCAGAGCCTTGTTGGCGTTGTAGTGCAAGAACTTCTTGACGTCGGCAGTCAGACCGATGTCGTCGTAGAGGTCCGCGGTGTACTTGATTTCGTTTTCGTAGAGTTCAAGCAGAAGGTCGTAGGCGTAGCCGCGAAGCTCATCCTGACGTGCCTTAGATTCTTGGTTGAAAGTCTGCTGGAACTTGTAACCGATGTAGTAACCGTGGATGGCCTCGTCGCGAATGATCAGACGAATCAGGTCGGCAGTGTTTGTGAGCTTTGCTCGCGACGACCAGTACATCGGCAGGTAGAAGCCCGAGTAGAACAGGAAGCTTTCGAGCAGAGTCGAAGCGACCTTGCGCTTTAGTGGGTCGGTGCCGTGGTAGTAGCTAAGAATGATCTCGGCCTTCTTCTGAAGGTTTGGATTGTCTTCGCTCCAACGGAATGCCTCATCGATGTCGCTGGAGAGGCACAGGGTTGAGAAAACGCTCGAGTAGCTCTTTGCGTGCACCGACTCCATGAACGCGATGTTGGTCATCACGGCCTCTTCGTGCTGAGTGCGAGCATCTGGAATCAGGCTGACTGCGCCAACGGTTCCCTGAATGGTGTCGAGCATGGTCAGACCGGTGAACACGTGCATGGTGAGCTTGCGCTCGTGCTCGCGCAGTGTCTCCCACGACTGAATGTCGTTCGAGAGTGGCACCTTCTCGGGCAGCCAGAAGTTCTGAGTGAGGCGGTTCCAGACATCGAGGTCAACCGGGTCTTCAATCTTGTTCCAGTTGATCGGGCGGCTGATCAGTTTGGTTTGCTGAGTCATTTTCTTTGCTTTCGACTTAGAGCATGCAGCTGACGCAGGTGTCGACCTCGGTGCCGGTCAATGCCTGCTGGCGAATGCGGATGTAGTAAATGGTCTTGATGCCCTTGCGCCAGGCGTA
>JAGWTM010000086.1 GCA_028868975.1 Actinomycetales bacterium | reverse complement strand
CCCGGCGAAAAACTCGCAGTACACAGCGCAGGCCGGTGACGGTCTCGTAGTTATTGCAGACGTCTAAGCGTCAATGACTGAGCAAACAGCGGCTGGTGTCAAAGCGGCACTGGCCGCTTTTGCTACTCGCGACAGGGCGAGCGCGCTGTCGCGTTTTTTCAAAACTGGCCCCGGTCAGTACGGCGAGGGAGACCTGTTCATCGGTGTCACGGTTCCTCAATCGCGCGCTGTGGCGAAGCAGTTCGCGTCGCTACCGCTGACCGAGATCTACGAACTTGCACAGTCGCCGATTCACGAGCATCGGCACTGCGCACTGGTGATTCTGGTGAATCGTTTTCAGCGCGCAAAGAGCACCGAGACCAAGGATGAGTTATTCGCTTTCTACCTACGATTGCTCGACGAGGGCCGGGTCAACAACTGGGACCTAATAGACATCAGTGCGCCATATCTCGGATCCTGGCTGATCTCGCAGGCTCATGCAGCACGGTTGCGTGACCTCGCGAGGCATGAGGATTTGTGGCATCGACGCGCTGCCGTCATGTTCACTTTTGCGTTTATTCGCGTCGGCAAACTCGAGCCAACCTGGCAAATCGCCCAGCAGCTCATCACCGATGATCACGACCTCATTCACAAGGCGGTTGGTTGGATGCTGCGCGAGGCGGGCAAGCGTGACGTGGCTGCGCTGCGCGAATTCCTCGGCAAGAACGCATCCTCAATGCCACGCACGATGCTTCGGTATGCGATTGAGAAATTGCCGCCGGCCGAGCGCCAGGTCTGGCTCGCGACACGCTAGCGCGCGAGGTGCTGGGTTAACCGCACATCGCCGGGGGTGCCTGAGAGGCCGTGTCTTACCTTTGAACGGAGCCTCGCATTCGAGGCATGCAATCCAACTTCAAACAGGGGATTAATTGTTTATCAACAAAATTAAGCAGAACTTCGCCGGCTTTGCCGTGGTCGCTCTGGCCTTTGCCGGTTTGAGCGCTGTTGCTCCGGCCAGCGCTACGGCATACGCGTCGAACGCAGGTTCGGTAGCAGACCCATCCGCGGCCGCAAACTTCACTACCGCAGTCGCGACCAACGCCTCAACGATGGTGACCAGCGTTACCGTGCCAGTTGGGCAGAAGCTCACCTCGTTCACCACGAACACCCAGCTCTCATCGGCTGAAAGCACGGCCCTTCGCGGCAAGGTAATCACCTACAGCTATAGCGTCTTGAACACCGGCACCAACACCGCGATTACCGGCGCTGGCCTCAATCCAGGAATTCGCGTAAATGGCGGCTACACCCAGTTCCCGTATCCACCAGCCGCACCGCAGGTCACCTGGCCGTCAACGACGGGCACGACTGACACCCTAAGCTTCACTGCAATTCACGATGGCACGAACTCATTGCCAGCCGGCAACTACGAGTTCACCTTCAAGTGGTTCGCTGATGGCACTCAGATCACTGTGGCGCCACTGAGCGCTCAGGTGGCATTCAAGTTTGCAACCGGCATCAGCGGTACGACTCCTGCGCTTTCAAACATGCAAAGCATCCAGTCAGGTTACGTATGCGTGAATCCTTCGCTGATTGCGGCTGGTGACACCCTCACCGCACGTCCTATCGTGAACGGCTCGGCAGTCACCTGGCAGTCGATGGGCGTTTGGTGGTACGCAGGTGGTAGCACGATTGGCTCGAACGCAGCAGTGACGGTTTCAGCACAGAACATCGCCGCTGGTGTTCTGGCAGTCAAGGGAACCTTCGGAAGCACCTCTGGAATCATCGCGGGAACGCCTTACACCGCTGATGTCAGCATTACCAACGGTGCCGGCACCGAGGTCACCTACCCTTGCCCAAGTCCAACCGCAACCACCCCGGTGGTCACCTCATCGAGTGCCAGCTCAATCGTTGCGACAGTTGCGACCGGCACCAGCATGTGTATGGCTCGCCGAGTCGTAGGCCAGTTTGAGATGCCCGGCGGTTTTGGAAACATCTCTGGCACCACCTGCACCATCACTCCGATGGGTCCTTCGTTCTCGGACGGAACCTACACAATTGTTGCTTATGTGGATGCCTACTGGACTGGGTCTTCTGCCTCGACCAATAACCCACAGGTGACGTTTGTTAGCGGTGCTCCGAGCCAGCAGCAGCAAGCGCCAGCCCAGAACAACAACGTTCAGCAGAACACCCCGCCGACTCCACCTACCAACGTGCCACTGGTTGCACCGATTGCCATGCCGGCTGCCGGTTTCACTCCGGGTGGAGCGCTGACCCTGACAGGCTCGAACCTTTCGAACCTCACTTCGGTCAAGATCGGCGAAGCGGTTGCGAAGACTGTCGCTTCGGCCTCCGGCGTTACCATCTCGGTTCCAGCCGACCTGACCCCGGGTGCACACAACCTACTGATCACCACCTCGACGGGTTCGACCCTGTTCGTTGGTGCAATCAAGGTTGCCGACCCAGTGGTTGAGGCAGCCAAGGCAGCCAAGGCAAAGGCTGCTGCGTCAATCGCATACCGTGCGCCTGTTGACTTCACCGTCAACAAGTCTGCGGTTGCACAGGCTGCCGCGGCGAAGGCATTCGCAGCGCAGTACCGCAGCGCCAAGACCGCCATCTGTGTCGCCATCCCAGCCTCGAAGGCCACCTCGGCTGCAGCCCTAGCCGCTGCCACCAAGGTATGCGATGGCTTCAAGGCCTCGGTTCCTGGCATCAAGCTGTCGGTTGTTCTAGGCGCACCAAGTGGCGACAAGATCAACCGTGTTTCGGCCGAGCTCCAGGGCTAATAACCGTCTCCAAGCAGAGTGGGTTCGCCTCCGGGCGGACCCACTCTGGCTTAACCGGCTAGGCCGCCGTAAAAAACCCCGTAAATTCGGCGACTTTTGCCGTCACGCAAACCTTTTTGACCTACTCTTCCCAGCCCAGCTCCTGTACCTTTAACTAGATGGTTAACTGGGGTCACGTGTATTCGAAGGTTCGCGCAATTGCGCTGACCTCCGCTGCCGTTGCCCTCGCCGTCGCGGGACTCCAACCCGCCGAGGCCGTTGCGCCAATCGGCTCATCCTCGCTGCTCGCGCAGACACAGACTCAGAACCTGCCCGGTATCGATGGCG
>JAGWTM010000030.1 GCA_028868975.1 Actinomycetales bacterium | reverse complement strand
GAGTAGAACTCGATTTGAGCGTCGAAATCTGACACCCAGAGCACGATTTTGGTCATGCCTCGATGTTATCGATGCAACTAGCCGGAGCAGGTTTGAATGGATGCGTTTGTGCCGCGAGCCCAATCAGGCAACACGCTCGAGCTTGGCGTGGGAGTTGGGGTCGCTCCCACCGTGGCTCCCGCGGACGGAGTCGCGCTTGAGGTTGGCGAGGACGAAACCGAAGGTTCCGGGGTGGCCACAACAGCTCCGGCTCCGGTGTTGGCCTTCGCAATCACGAGCGGCTCATCCGCGATAAGTTTCGCAAACAGCAAGTTGGCCTGGTCGTAGTTCGGCATGACTCGCCCCGAATACGGTGCCGGCAGACCGCCGTGGCTCGGCACCTGAAGGAAGGTGATTTTGTCGAGCTGAACATTCTTCAGTGCGGATGCGATCGCGACCATCACGTTGATGTCGGTGAGGTTGCTCGATAGCTTCATGTTGCGCGCTGCCGCATTCGCCAACGAGTACAGGCGTACTGGGTTCGATAGCACACCGGCCGACTTGACTTTGCGAACAAGCGAAGTCAAGAACACCTGCTGGTTACTGATTCGACCGAGGTCAGAGCCGTCACCGACTCCGTGACGAGTGCGCAAGAACTGGAGCGCCGGTTTGCCTTGCAGGGTGTGCATGCCAGGGCTCAGGTAGGTGTGGGTGTACTTGTCTGAAATTTCTTTAGCTACGCAAACCTCGACACCGCCGATGGCGTTTGACATTTCGATAACGCCCTTGAAATCGACCATCGCCAAGTAGGGGATGGTTAGACCGGTTAGTTTTTCGACCGTCAAGAGTGTGCAGCCAGGACCACCGTTAGAAATAGTTGCGTTGATCTGGCCGAGGCTCTGCGGCAGATAACCCGGACCGCCTGAAGTGCTCGGGCACGCCGGCCAAGGAACCATCAGATCTCGCGGGAAGCTCATCGCGACCGCATTTTTGCGATCACGGCTGACGTGCAAAAGAATGATCACGTCGGCAAGGTTGCTGGTCTCGTTGCCGTACCCGCCACCCTGGCCGGCACGAGTGTCTGAACCGACCAAGAGCATGTTGATGGGGCCCTCGAGGTCGGCCGCGGTTACCGGTTTAGCATTTGCGAGGTTAATTCCATTGGCCTGCAGGCTTGATGAGAGATCCCAGAACGTGTAGCCACCGATGGCGACAGCAGCGCCTACAACGACCGCCAAACCTTTTACGAACAGTCCGCCGAGTGCAGACGCTTTGGTTTGCGCCACGAGTCGTCCGTGTCGGGCCAATCCCTTTGCCGTCTTGCGCTCAGCGCGAGCTGCGCGAGAACGACCGCGGGGAGTCGACTCATCCGCGTTTTCGTAAGGGGTTTGATTGTCTGTCATGCGACTTTCTAGTTTAAAAACCGTCCGAGCACGAACCAAGGGCTGTTTGGGATTCACAGGGAATCGTCAGGCAAAGAAAAAGCGCCCCTTTTCGAATGAATCTAGGGCGCCTCGTCTTTGAACTGGAGGAAGCGGTGGGATTTGAACCCACGGTAGCTATTAACTACGACAGTTTTCAAGACTGTTCCGTTCGGCCGCTCCGGCACGCTTCCGTGCTTTGAGTTTATCAGACTGAACGCGTGAACAAAATGCCCTCTAGGTCAGCCAAGACCTGGGCGACACCGTCATCTTCAACCGAAGCGGTCACCGCGGTTGCGGCTGCCCGAACTTCTTCTGGGCCTTGACCCATTGCAAATGCCAGGCCGCCGCCCGATTTTGCCCACTCAAACATCGCGATGTCGTTGCGCCCGTCACCCATGGTGATCACCTGATGCTGCGGGATGCCCAACTCAGCACGAAGTTTCTCGAGAGCCGAAGCCTTGCTGATGCCGGCTGGTGCAATGTCGAGCCAGGCCGTGTACCCGATGGCATATGAAACCGAGTGCAGACCGATCTTCTCGATAATGCCCAGGAATTCATCAACCTCATGTTCGGGCGACAGCACGACCACGCGCGAAACTGGCGAGTTCATGAGCTCATCCAGCGATGTTTCGATGTTTCGGTCACCGAGAGCGTATGCGGGGAATGGTCGGTGAAAGTGATAGCTGCCGTCAGGGTTCTCAACGGCGAAGTGTGCGTTCGGCAGGTGCGCAATTAGCTCGGTGAGGATCTGCTTGGGGTCGAACGTGACAACCTCGTGCACGTCGTAGCCGCGGTCATCTGCGGGATTCACCTTGACAGTGACCGCCCCGTTGGATGCGACCGAGTAGCCATGCTGGATTCCAACTTCGCGAATTACCGGGATGGCATTCGCGGCCGAACGACCGGTAGCGACGATGACCTCGTGGCCGAGCGAACGTACGCGCTGCACCTGCTCAACCACGGCTGGCGACAGATAGCCATCGTCGTGCACCAGAGTTCCGTCGATGTCGATGGCGATCAGCCAGCGATCATCTCCGGTTGCAATCTGCGCGTTGGACATGGCTTTCAAACTCCTCTGGGCGTTCCCGATACTCGGGAATTAAGCCTTGACCACAGGAATGAATTCCTGGCCACCGAGGTATGGGCGCAAAGCAGCCGGAATTCGCACTGAACCGTCGGCCTGCTGGTGAGTTTCAAGAATCGCTACGAGCCAGCGAGTGGTGGCTAACGTACCGTTGAGGGTCGCTGCAGTCTGGGTCTTTCCATTTTCGTCGCGGAATCGAACATTCAAGCGTCGAGCCTGGAAGGTGGTGCAGTTCGATGAACTGGTTAGTTCGCGGTATGTCTGCTGAGAAGGAACCCAGGCCTCAGAGTCGTACTTTCGGGCAGCGCTTGAACCGAGGTCGCCCGCGGCGGTGTCAATCACTCGGTATGCGAGCTCGCAAGCCTGAAGCATCTGCTCTTCGAGCTCAAGCAGTTTCAGGTGCTCCTGCTCGGCGTCTGCCGGGTTGATGTAGCTGAACATTTCGAGCTTGTTGAACTGGTGGACACGCAAGATTCCTCGAGTGTCTCGTCCCGCCGAGCCTGCTTCACGGCGGTAGCAGGTGCTCCAACCGGCATAACGCAGTGGCCCCTTGGAAAGGTCGATGATTTCATCGCGGTGGTAACCGGCGAGCGCTACCTCGCTGGTGCCGGTGAGGTAAAGCTCATCCGCAGGAAGGTAGTAGATCTCGTCCGAGTGGGCACCCAAGAATCCGGTGCCAGCCATGACCTCTGGGCGAACCAGGGTAGGGGTTACCAGCGCGGTGAAATCATTCTTCGCCGCGAGGTCAAGGGCCATGTTCATCAGAGCAAGTTCGAGACGAGCGCCCCATCCTTTAAGGAAGTAAAAGCGTGAGCCAGAAACCTTAACGCCGCGCTCGATGTCGATGATGTCGAGTAGTTCACCGAGGGCAACGTGATCACGTGGTTCGAAATCGAAGGTCGGCTTGGTGCCAACTTCTTTGAGCACTACAAAGTTTTCTTCGCCACCGGTTGGCACGCCGTCAACCACAACGTTTTCGATCTTCCAGATCACGTCATTGAGGTGAACCTCGGCTGCATTTGCGATTTCCAGCGCGGCCTTGACTCGCTCGGCCAAGAGCTGCCCCGCCTGAATAAGTGCTGGTCGATCTTCTTTTGAGGCCGCTCCGACCTGCTTCGCTGCCGCATTCTGCTCGGCTCGCAACGACTCGTACTCTTGAAGAGCCTTACGCCAGGTAGCGTCGGCCTTCACGGCCTCGTCGACGATTGATTCATCGTTTCCGCGAGCGCGCTGAGACGCCTTAATCGCGTCTGGGTTTTCACGTAGCAGGTTTAGGTCAATCACGAAATAAAGCCTACCTTCTGGGTTCGAACCGCGGCCCAAGGCCATAGTCTGAAGGCGTGAAAAGAGCAGCGGTGATCTATTTTCCGGGTCGAGTCGACCTCGAAGCGCTCAAAATTCAGGTGCAGGACATCACCGAAAAGGCCGGCTGGGAACCAACCCTGTACCTTCCAACCGACGGTGAAAACCACGGTCGGCAGCAGGCGCTTGCTGCCCTAGCCCAAAAGTCATCCCACATTCTTGTCGCAGGTGGTGACGGAACAATTCGCGAGGTGGCCGTGGCGATTGCGGAGCAGAAGTCAAATGCCACCCTCGGGCTCATCCCCTCCGGCACCGGCAATGTGCTGGCTCGCAATCTAAACCTCGATTTGAACAACCTAAAGGCCTGCGTGAAGCAGGCGCTCCAGGGCAATCGCCACCCGATTGATTTAGTGCTTGCCCGCATCATTCACGCCAACGGTGAGCGCAGCGAGCACGGTTTCGTGGTCATGGCTGGGCTGGGGCTCGATGCCCAAATCATGCAAGCGACCGATTCCAAACGCAAACGTCAACTCGGCTGGGTCGCATACATCGAAGGCGGATTTAAGAGTCTGCCATTGCGGTATGAGCGGCTCGCCGTCACCATCGATTCGGCTGAACCCCGTAATTTGCGCGTGCTCACCCTGCTCGTCGGTAATGCCGGCTGGCTCCCGGGGCGCATCGGGCTGATGCCTGACGCGAGCCTCGACGACGGCGAACTGGACCTAGCCGCCATTGGACCGCGTCGGTTTTGGCAGTGGGTGGATTTCTGGAGTCGAGTCACACTCGGAAACCGCGCTTTGCGACCCACTCGCATCGGGCGCAAGCTGCTCGATGCCACCGCAAACATTAAGACTCTGGAGAACATGAGCGGGCGAAAGGTGCGCGTGACTCCGACTCATCCGGTTCATTTGCAGCTTGACGGCGATGGGTTCGGCGAGGTTCTAGAGGTTGAGTTCGAGGTTATGCCTCGCGCCATGAGCGTAAGGGTTTAGCCCAGGTTTTTAGCCGAGGTTTTTAGCCAAGGCTTTTCAGCCATGCCTCGGCCGATTTGAACTCGGCGGTCGAGTTATTACCCTCGTGTTCACTCTTGCCGCGATCGGCTCGGGGGTATGAACCGAGGAACGTCACCTTCGGGCTGAACCGGTGCAATCCCATTAGAGCTTCGGCAACCGCCGCATCGTGCAGGTGGCCCTCGACGTCGACGTTGAATCGGTATCGGCCAAGGCGGTCACCGATCGGACGCGACTCGATGCGCGAGAGGTTCACTCCGCGTGCCGCGAATTGCTCGAGCATCGCAAGTAGCGCGCCTGGAACATCCGATGGCAACTCGACGATTACCGAGGTCTTGTCACGGCCAGTGCGCTCGGGCACCTTGCCGGCGCGTCCAATCTGGATGAACCGAGTCTGAGCGTTTTTGTTTTCGCCGATGTTCTTGGCCAAAACTCGCAACTTGTAGTGGTTGGTGATGGTTGCCGCCGCGATGGCAGCATCGGCAATCGGCGCCTCGGCGAGCAAATCGGCGGCTGCAGCTGCGGTTGACGAAGCCTGGATGTGCACGTGGTTCGGCAACTTCTCGAGCAACCACTTGCGCGCCTGCGCATACGCAACCGGATGAGTCGCGATGCGGACTACATCATCAAGCTTCACGCCAGCGCGCGCCACCAAATTGAAAGTGACAGGGACGAGATATTCGCCATAGATGCGAATTTCGTCGGTCGCGGCAAGCGCATCCAAAGTTGCTGTGACAGCGCCCTCGACCGAATTCTCAACCGGAATCACTGCGCGAACCGAACGACCTGACAAAACATCGTCGATGGCCTCTTGAACGTGTGAAACCGGGCGGTGAACCGCTCCCTTGGCCTCAGCAACCTGAGCGAGCGCGAGTTCGGTAAACGTGCCCACTGGTCCAAGGAACGAGTAGCTGCGTTTGCTCGAAGAGTTATTGCGCTGTGATGCCATAGGTAAAGGTTAGCCAGCAATATAGGTTCATGAGCGAACGAGCCGGCCAGAAAGCGCAAGAATCCGACCTAATCGATGTGAATCGACTGATTGGTCTGTATTACGAGTTGCACCCCGATGTGACCGTGGCCGAGCAAAAGGTTGCCTTCGGCACCAGCGGTCACCGCGGCACCTCGTTGAATGCCAGCTTCAACGAGGACCACATCGCAGCCATCACTCAGGCGATTGTGGAATACCGGCGCCGCGAGAACATTCACGGTCCGATTTATGTCGGCAAAGACACCCACGCACTAAGTGGTCCCGCGGAACGAACGGCTCTCGAAGTTCTTGCCGGCAATGACGTGCTGACCATGGTCGATGCGGCCGATCGCTACGTTCCCACCCCGGCAGTCTCGGTGGCAATCATCAACCACAATCAAGGCAAACCGGCCGGTGATGCCTCTCTGGCTGATGGCCTCGTCATTACGCCTAGCCACAATCCACCAACCGATGGCGGTTTCAAATACAACCCGCCTCACGGTGGCCCGGCCGATAGCGATGCAACCAATTGGATTGCGGCTCGCGCCAACGAAATCATCTTGGGTGGCCTTCGCGAAGTGAAGCGTGGCGAGCCGAAGCCGGTGAAGTTCCACTTTTTGGACAACTATGTTTCGCAACTCGGTGACGTCATCAACATGGACGCCATTCGCGATGCCGGCGTCAAGATCGGCGCCGACCCCATGGGTGGTGCGTCCGTCGACTACTGGGCGGCCATAGCTGATCGGTATTCGCTGAACATGACCGTGGTGAACCCGAAGGTTGACTTTCAGTTCGGTTTCATGACTCTGGACTGGGACGGCAAAATCCGAATGGACTGCTCGTCACCACATGCCATGGCAAGCCTTATCGAGGGGCGCGATCGATTCGACATCTCAACTGGTAACGACGCTGACGCTGACCGACACGGCATCGTGACCCGAGACGGTGGCCTCATGAATCCCAATCACTTCCTAGCGGTCGCCATCGACTATCTCTACAAGCATCGACCCGATTGGGCATCCGATGCAGCCGTAGGCAAGACCATGGTGTCCTCGTCAATCATTGACCGAGTGGTCGCCGATTTGGGGCGCCGCCTAATTGAGGTGCCGGTCGGCTTCAAATGGTTTGTGCCTGGCTTGATTGACGGTTCGGTGGGCTTCGGCGGCGAAGAATCCGCTGGTGCGAGCTTCTTGCGCCAGGATGGCCGAGCCTGGTCAACCGACAAAGACGGCTTGATTCTGGCTCTGCTGGCGAGTGAAATCACGGCGGTGACCGGCAGCACGCCAAGTCAGCACTACACACGCCTGACAGAGAAGTACGGCGCACCAGCCTATGAGCGCATCGATGCGCCGGCAACGCTCGAGCAAAAGGCTAAGTTGGGCAAGCTGTCAGCCGAGGATGTCACCGCTGATTCCCTCGCCGGGGAACCAATTCGTCAAATTCTTACCCACGCTCCGGGTAACGGCGCTGCTTTGGGTGGCTTGAAGGTGGTTACCGATAGTGCGTGGTTTGCCGCGCGACCTTCGGGAACCGAAAACGTCTACAAGATCTACGGGGAGTCGTTCCAAGGTGCCGACCACTTGAAGCAGGTTCAGGTTGCCGCTAAAGAATTGGTGGATGCGGTTCTCGGCTAATTTCCGAGGACACCACTACTTGAGACGTGGCTGGTCTGGGTCGTGGTGCTCATCCTTGACGGTTAGAGCCAGGGTGGCCACAGCAACTAGCGAGACGATAAAGGCAATCCCGGCGGCAACGAGTGAATCTTCGAGCTTGCGCACGCCGGCGTACCAAAGAATTCCTGTCGCGATGCCCAAAATTCCTGAAAAAATCAGGTAGGTGCGGACGCCTCGCGCGTCATTCTTTGGGGTTAGTCGCTTTGCCATGTTTCAAGCCTACTTCGCCGATGACTCGCCCGTGTCTTCAATAGCGAGCTTCGGGGAAGCAGCTGCGATGCCTAGGTGAACCGCGCTGAACAGCAGGTAGGTCACGAAGAGACCGACTGTGGTGGTGCGATCCATGTGCACCACTAGGCAGATCAGACCAAGCGCCAGGCCAAAGATGGAAAGGATGAGGAAATCTCGTCCGATAGGTGTTTTGAAACCGTATCGCCTAGCGAGATAGAGCTCAAACGCACCGCTAGTGACTGCCCAACCAATCACGAGCCAGCGGAACACCTCAATAGTTTGGGCCGGGTCAGCTGCCGGTCCGGCGTTCTGCAACTCGGCAAGCAAAGCCAACAGACCGATGGTGAGACTCATGATTGAGGTTGGTACGCTCTCGGCCGCTGACAGGCTCGCAGGGCCAAACAGCGAAACCAGAATTTGCGCGAGAGCGGTGCCCAGACCAAAAATCGCCAGTGCGACCAGTGAGAACTGGACGTAGTGGCCCTGGTTGAAAACCAGGAATACACCGGCAGCAAAGCCGGCAAGTGCTCTAGCACCGAAAAGTAAACGCACGCGCTTATTTTTTCATATTCATGAAGCGTGAATACATGCCCTGGAAGGCAACAATTACGGTTCCGGTTGGTCCGTTGCGCTGCTTTGCCAAAATTAGGTCGGCCTCACCAGCGCGCGGGTGGTTGGGTTCACCCAAACCCTCACGGTGCAAAAGCATGACAACGTCGGCGTCCTGCTCTAGCGAGCCGGATTCACGCAGCTGCGAAATTTCAGGCTTCTTGTTCGAGCCACCCTGCTCCGATTGACGGTTTAGCTGCGAGAGTGCAATAACCGGGATTTTTAGCTCCTTTGCAAGGAGCTTGAGCGCACGTGAGAATTCCGAGACCTCTTGCTGGCGACTTTCCACCTTTTTGCCCGATGACATCAGTTGCAGGTAGTCGATAACGATGAGCTTTAGATCCATGCGCTGAGCCAGGCGTCGACACTTAGCTCGGATCTCGACCAGAGTCATGTTTGGGCTGTCGTCGATATAGAGCGGTGCGTCGTTGATCTGGCTGCGAACCTGGGCAAACTTGGCCCAGTCACTGTCGTTGATGGTTCCCTTGCGCAAATTCTGCAGCGGGATCGAGGTTTCGGCTGAGATCATGCGCATCGCGATCTCGGCACGGGTCATTTCTAGCGAAAACACGACCGTGGTCTGGCGGTTACGGATGGCCGCGTGACGAGCGATGTCGAGGGCGAGCGTCGACTTACCAACGGCTGGACGGGCGGCAATCAGAACGAGCTGACCCGAGTGCAGACCGTGTGTCATCGCATCCAATTCGATGAAACCAGTTGGGACTCCAACGATCTCACCGCCGCGGCTCTGTGCAGCTTCAATCTCACGCACAGCATCATCAATGGCGATGCTGAGGTCGGCGACGTCCTCGCCGCCACCGGCCGAGACCACGTTGTAGATGTCAGCTTGAGCCTGATTGACCAAATCGATGACATCGCCCTCATTTTGGTAGCCAGATTGGGCAATTTTGGTGCCAACCTCAACCAGACGGCGAAGAGTCGCCTTTTCGGCAACGATGCGGGCGTAAAAGCCCGCATTGGCGGCAGTCGGAACAATTGAGGTCAGAGTGTGCAGATAGTCAGCACCGCCAGCCTGAACGAGTTTTCCGTTCTTGACCAGCTCATCGGTGACCGTAATCACGTCTGTTGGTTCACCACGGCTATAAAGGGCCAGCAGGGCGTCGTAGATCAACTCGTGCTTAGGCGCATAGAAGTCGCGGCCGCGAACCTCTTCAAAAACCTCAGCGACAGCCTCTTGCGAAAGGAGCATGCCGCCCAGCGTGCTCTGCTCGGCGAGCATGTCGTTTGGGAGAACTCGCTCACCGTTTCGCATCGGGTCGTATGAGCGTGCGTCATAAGAGCGTGCGTCAGCTGCGCGATCGCCACCAAACTGGTTTGCAGCCACGATAAATCCTCACTCTCAAAGGCGAATGCCTAGAAATCAAGCACTAGCATGGTGCGCCGACATCTAAATTCCTAACCGCCTTGTGGAACGAATTGTGGATAACTTGCACAACACGCCGTACGGGCTGTGGAAAACTGTGGGTAACTCATGTGGAAAAGTATTTCTAAAAACTCGAGATTCCCTTATAAATACTGGGCAAAAGCCTGTGGAAAAACAATTTTCCTAAACCCTAAACTTCAACCTGAAACTTTGGATAACTGTCAGAAAATCACCCAATTTGAGGCTCAAAATCCATGGCTTTTCCACAATTCACAGGGAGTTATCCACAGGCGCGCCGATGTTTTCGGCGTGTCTCGGGCATGGGTCGGCGCCCCCGATGAGCGACTAAACCTTCAAGTAAATTGCACCAACAACGCTTGGCGGAAACCTAACAAAAACCGCAGGAAACCAAACAGGTTGCTAACCCCCCATTAAGCGAAAATTGGCGGTGACCGAAGTCACCGCCAATCGACGCTCGGTGGAAACACCGAGTGAAGTTATTACTTCTTGTTGACAACCTGAAGGGTCAGAGTTGCCACAACATCGCCGATAAGGCGAACGGTTGCCTCGTGGTTACCGGTGTTCTTCACCGGAGCCGAGAACTCGACCTTGCGCTTGTCGATCTCGCCCAGGCCAGCCTCTGCAACAGCAGCTGCAACATCGGCGGTCTTGACGGTTCCGAACAAGCGGCCACCAACGCCAGCCTTGACGGCGACGCGGATTGGCTTGGCTTCGAGAGCTGCCTTGAGGGTTACTGCTTCTTCCACGGTCTTCAGAGCGCGTGCTTCGCGAGCAGCCTTGATCGATTCGATCTGCTTCTCGCCACCCTTGGTCCATAGAACAGCAAAGCCGCGAGGGAGTAGGTAGTTACGGGCGTAGCCGTTCTTTACCTCAACTACGTCACCGGCAGAACCGAGGCCTGAGACCTCGTTAGTCAGAATTAGCTTCGACATGTGTTTTCTCCTTAGCGACCAGCACCGGCGTATGGCATTAGAGCCATCTCGCGTGCGTTCTTAACGGCCTTGGCGATGAGGCGCTGCTCCTGAACAGAGACGCCGGTGATGCGACGGGCGCGGATCTTGCCGCGGTCCGAAACGAACTTACGCAGGGTTGCGATGTCCTTGTAGTCAATAACGCCAACCTTGATTGCCTTTACAGGGGCAAGCTTCGCGTTCTTTGCGTTGCGGTTTGGCTTGCGACGTGCGTCGGTCTTTGCAGCCATGATTTTCTCCTATAAGTTTCGAAAGATTTAGAACGGGGTGTCGTCAGCGCCTGCGCCAGCGGTGCCTGGATTTGCCCATGCATCGTCGGCAGGCTTAGCTGCTCCACGTGAAACCGCTGGTGCATCGCCCCATGGGTCGCCTGCAACCGCGCTTGGTCCACCTTCGCGAGCTTTGCGAGTGACGGCCGCAGTTGCGTAACGCAAGCTTGGGCCAATCTCTTCAATCTCGAGCTCAAGCGAGGCACGTGCCTCGCCCTGAGCGGTCTGGTAGGCGCTAGGTGCCTTCAGGCGACCGGTAACGATAACGCGGGATCCCTTGGTCAGCGACTGAGCTACGTTCTCAGCGACTTCGCGCCAAGCGGTGCAGCGAACCCATACGGTCTCGCCGTCATCCCAGGTGTTGGTGTTGCGGTTGTAGGTGCGAGGGGTTGAACCGACGCGAACGCTGACAACAGCGACTCCGCCCTGGGTGTAACGCAGTTCAGGATCGTCGGCTAGATTGCCGACAATCGTGACGTTGACTTCCCCGGCCATAAGTCTTTACTCGGCCTTCTTAGCTGCTGGCTTCTTTGCAGGAGCCTTGGCAGCGGTGGTCTTTGCTGGAGCCTTCTTGGCTGGTGCCTCAGCTGCGGCTTCTTCGGCCGAAACTTCAGGAACAGCTACTGGCTTGATGCTGAAAACTGCCTCGTCTGCACGCAGCACCTTGGTGCGCATAACAGCTTCCGACAGACGCAGCTGACGGTCAACCTCGAGGATGTCAGCCGACGACGAAGTCAAGTTGACAACGGCGTAGATGCCTTCACTCTTCTTGTTGATCTCGTATGCCAAACGACGACGTCCCCAGATGTCAACGTTCTCAATGGTGCCTCCACCATTGCGGACTACGTTAAGGAACTTGTCGAGCGATGGAGCAACGGTGCGCTCATCGACGCTTGGGTCGAGAATCACCATGAGCTCATACTTCTGCATAACTAACCCACCTCCTTTGGACTAGAACGGCCATGGGACTTCCATGGCAGGAGGGTATATCTTGCAGTGCTGTCTAGACAGCGGGCACGAACCCGCACAGACAACCTTTAGAGTTTAGCGGCTGTGCCACCAGGCAAGCAAGCGTTTTTCGGCTTCTACGGGGTCAATCTCGCCCTCATCCATGCGGAGTTCCATCAAAAATGCGTACGCCTCGCCCACCTCGCGTGAAGGCTTGAGATCGAGGATCCGCATGATGTCTTCGCCAGATAGCGCCGGACGAAGTGCATTCAGCTGTTCGGTTTCTTGAATTTCGACAATTCGTCGCTCGAGATCGTCGTAGGCAAACGAGAGTCGATCGGCCTTGCGTCGGTTGCGAGTGGTCACGTCTGCACGGGTGAGTGCATGAAGTCGCAGAAGCTGGTCGCCGGCATCTCGCACGTATCGCCGAACGGCCGAATCGGTCCACTGAGCATCGCTGTAGCCGAAGAATCTGAGGTGCAGCTCGATCAGGCGATAGACCGCTTTGATCGTGTCATTGTCGAATCGCAGCGCCTGCATGCGCTTTTTGGCCAATTTCGCGCCGACCACGTCATGGTGATAAAAACTCACACCGCCACCGGGTTCTAACCTGCGGGTTGCCGGCTTGCCGCAATCGTGCATCAAAGCTGCAAACCTGAGGATGAAGTCGCCCTCGAGGTCGTAGTCCTTTTCATAGTCGATTGCCTGCTCGACCACGGTGAGGGTGTGCTCATACACATCTTTGTGGTGGTGGTGTTCGTCGACTTCGAGTTTCAAAGCCGGCAACTCAGGCAGGACGATATCCGCCAAGCCACTGGCAACCAGGGCCGTCAGGCCCTTGCGCGGGTGTTTTCCGACCATCAACTTGGTCAGCTCAACCTGGATGCGTTCCGCTGAAATAATCTCGAGGCGTCCAGCCATTGCCTTCATGGCCTCGAAAGTCGCGTCCTCGATTTCGAACCCAAGTTGCGACGCGAATCTTGCCCCGCGAAGCATGCGCAGCGGGTCGTCGCTAAAGCTGTCTTCAGGTTTGCCCGGGGTGCGGATTATGCCGTCAATGAGATCTTGAAGGCCGTTGAATGGGTCGACAAAAACCTTTTCAGGCAGGCGCAGTGCCATTGCATTGACAGTGAAGTCACGACGAAAAAGGTCTTCGGTGAGATCTTTTCCGAAGGCAACCTCAGGTTTGCGGCTATCCCGATCGTATTTGTCGGCTCGGTAAGTCGTGATTTCGATGGTGTCATCGCCAATGCGCGCACCGATGGTGCCAAATTCTCGACCGATGTCCCAGTGCGCATCCACGTGACCTTTGAGAATCGCGATGGTTTCGTCCGGTAGGGCAGAGGTGGTGAAATCCAGATCGGGCGCTTTGCGACCGAGAAACGCATCGCGAACAGGGCCACCGACGAGTGCGAGTTCATGACCGGCGTCTTTGAAAATTCGGCCGAGGGTGACAAAAAGTGGCGAATCTGTCGTCTTTTCAAGATTCGCCAGTGCCTGCGCGACCGACTCCATGCCTCAATCGTGCCACAACGTCGAAACTTATCGCCCAACGTATCGGGCATTCTTCAGCCGCGGAACAGGCGGTTAGCGGTCAATAGCAATAAAGTTTCGGTATGACTTCTCGACGCAACGACTCGCGCCCAGCCGGAAAATCGGCTCAGCGTTTGACCCGCGTCGAAGAGACCTCTGCAGGTGGATTCGTGCTTGCTGCCGACGGCACCAGACGAGTTGCTCTGATTGGCCGCATGACCCGCGGAGGTCGCATTGACTGGTGTGTGCCAAAGGGGCATCCCGAAGGCGAAGAATCGCTCGAAGAAGCGGCAGTTCGTGAAATCGCCGAAGAAACCGGGCTAGTGGTCGAGGTTATCGACCGACTGGGCGAGATTCAGTACGAGTTTTCGGGCGGCGGAAAACTGATTGCAAAAACCGTCCATCATTTCTTGATGCGCCAGATCGGTGGCGACCTAACGGTCGAAAACGACCCAAACCAGGAGGCCGTTGACGTGCGCTGGTTCGAACTCGACAGCCTCGAGACCAGTCTCGCCCACGAAAATGAGCGCCGAATCGCTCGCGGAGTTTATGAGTGGGTGGCAAGAAACCCGTGAAAAACTTCAAGACCGCGATGGTGGCCGCAGCCACTGCTGTTTCGGTGATTTTCGGTTCGCTAGCCGGCAATGCGGCCACTCCTGCACCGACGCCAACCCCGACACCAACACCGACGCCAACGGCTACTCAGCCAATTACCCCGACGCCAGGCATCTACCTGCTCAAAGGCAGCGACATCAACCTGGTTTCACGTGAATCCAAGGTTCCAATCGCGATTCGAAACACTTTTGACAGCGATGTTCGAGTGCACGTTCATGTGAATCCGAGCAATCCGAGGGTTGTGGTGCCAAGCTCGGTCGAAATCGTTGTTCCGGCCGGCGAAACCGTCAACGCTCAGGTTCCGGTAAAAGCCGTGGCGCAGGGCAAAGTCTTTCTAATCGTCTGGCTCACCACTTTTAGCGGAATTCGGTTGACCAAGAACAACTACATCCAGATGCATGTCGATCCAGACATCGAATTCGCACTTTTGGCGTCGTTCTCTGCGATGGTGCTTGCGCTGGGCAGCGTCGGTGCGGTTCGCATGGTCCGTCGCCGCAAAAACACTGACGAGGACGCCTCTTGAGCATCGCCAGGTCTTCGCTTCTGATGGCCTCGGGAACCGTCCTGTCGCGCTTGATGGGGTTTGCCCGCGCGGTTTTGACGGCGATGGCAATCGGTGTCACCACAAACGCTGCGGATGCCTTCGGAGTCGCAAATCAGCTGCCGAATAACGTGTACGCGATCATCGCGGGCGGAACTCTCAACGCAGTGCTTGTTCCGCAGTTGGTGCGCGCTCGCAAGCATGATGATGACGGACGCGGCTACATCAACCGGTTGCTGACCTTCATAATCCTTGTTTTTCTGGCTGTCACGCTTCTTGCCACGCTGGCTTCGCCACTCCTGATTCGGCTCTACACGAGCAACTGGAGCAACGATCAACTCGCTCTCGCAACCGCTTTCGCATACTGGTGTCTGCCACAGCTGTTTTTCTACGGTCTGTATTCACTGCTGGGCGAGGTGCTGAACTCGCGAAGCAAGTTCGGTCCGTTCATGTGGGCGCCGGTGCTCAACAACGTGGTTCAATTGGCCGGGCTCGGGGCATACATCGTTCTTTTTGGCTTTGATCCAACCGGTCAACAGGGCGTTTCAACTTGGACGCCTGACCGAATCGCTTGGTTAGCTGGCACGGCAACACTCGGTGTGATATCGCAGGCCCTAATCCTGT
>JAGWTM010000029.1 GCA_028868975.1 Actinomycetales bacterium | reverse complement strand
CAGCCTTCTTAGCGGGCTTGAAACCACGGTGAACAGCAACAACGCCGAGGTTCAGGTTTCGAAACTCGACCTTCTCAAAGCCAGCCTTGGCAATCTGCTTGGCCAGCGTGCGCTGATCAGGCCAGGCCAGAATTGACTCAGCCAAATAGGTGTAAGCCTCGGGTGCCTTGCTCGACAGACCACTGAATTTGGGCAAAATCGACTCAAGGTAGGTCTTGTACAAAGTCTTGAAAACGGGCGTGTGCACGTGGCTGAACTCGCAGATAACGATTCGCCCACCCGGCTTAGTCACTCGGTACATTTCGGCGAGTGCCTTGTCTACGTCGACAACGTTACGAAGGCCAAAGGAAATGGTTACCGCGTCGAATTCGGCGTCCTTGAACGGCAGATTGGTCGCGTCAGCAAAAACAAATTCGAGTTCAGGGTGACGTTTGCGTCCTTCAGCGAGCATGCCCTCGGAAAAGTCGCTCGCGATTACCTCGACGCCATCGCGAAGGAATGCCATCGAAGAAGTGCCGGTTCCGGCTGCCAGATCGAGGACGCGCTGGCCACGCTTAGGGTCGACCGAATTCGCGACGATTTTTCGCCAACGTCGGTCTTGACCAAACGAAAGCAGAGAGTTGGTTAGGTCATAGTTCGGAGCAACGACATCGAACATCGCCGCCACTTCTTCGGGCTTTTTCGCCAAATCTGCTTTGCTCACCGGATAAGTCTAACCGCGCGCTGGCGGGGCCCAGCCGGGGAATTTTCGCGAGCTTGAGACGGTATGTCTCGGCGTAGGATTTTCAGGTAACAAGGAATCGCCAACTTCAATATTCGAGTCTCGACCAAAAGACTCCACGACGGGATGCGCAATGACACTCGAGGTGACCTCGCGCGAGTTCAACGCATCCGATGATTGGCAACTCTTCGATCACCTACCTGAGAACCCACTCGTTTTCAGTCGCGACGGCGAAGGTATCGTCGGCTTCGGCGAGGTGCTCCGGTTGACCGCGCGTGGTGATGACCGAATTCAAAACCTGGCTCGTCAATGGCGAAGCGTCTGCGCAAACGCGGTAGTCGAAGACACCGTTCAAACTTCGGGTTCCGGATTGGTCGCGTTCGGCAGTTTCGCTTTCGCTGCCGAGAGCGATATCGAGAGCGTTCTGATTGTTCCCGAACTTCTGGTCGGCCGCCGCGATGGGCGTGCCTGGTTCACGAGAATTCGGCACCTGGGTGACGGTTTCGCAGCCGTGGCTGGCGACTCTGGGGCATCGAACAATGAACTCCCGTCTTTCGCAAGCACGGCGCAAAGCTACCCGCCCGTAACCAAACTCAATTTCGAAGCCGGCCAGATGGATGCGGATGACTTCATGAGTGCCGTCGCCGACGCCGTCGCTCACATTCGTCAGCACGATATCGACAAGGTCGTTTTGGCCCGAGATATTTCGGCCAAACTGCCTGACGTCTTTGACCTGCGGAGCACGCTAAAACGGCTCTCGATTCGCTTCTCAAGCTGCTGGACGTATTCGGTGGATGGCACCTTCGGCGCCTCACCAGAACTTCTGGTTCGCGTCGCGAACGGTCAGGTTTCTGCTCGAGTTTTGGCTGGCACTGCCGGTCGCGGCACCGACCCAAGCATTGACATCGCAATCAGTCAGGCGCTGTCGGCATCGGCGAAAAACCGCAGCGAGCACGCCTACGCCGTGGATTCCCTGGTCAGATCACTAACCCCCTACTGCACCGCGATCGAGACCGATGCCGAACCGTTCAGCCTGGCCCTCCCGAATCTGTGGCACCTTGCGTCAGACGTGCAAGGGGTGCTGCGCGAGAACGCATCCTCAATCGATTTGGCAGCTGCACTTCACCCAACGGCTGCAGTCGCCGGAACCCCGACAGACCTAGCTCAGGCGATGATTGCAGAGCTCGAACCATTCGACCGAGGTCGCTACGCAGGCCCTGTCGGTTGGATCGGAGCCGACGGCGATGGCGAGTGGGCTATCGCGCTTCGTGGAGCACAGATTTCAGGCTCAACCGTGACCGCCTATGCCGGATGCGGCATCGTGGCTGAATCGGATCCCGCGGCCGAGCTGGCCGAGACCGAGCTCAAGTTTGCGCCCATTCGCAACGCTTTTGCCTAATCGAGTTTGACTTCGATAATCACGCGGCCGCGCTGCGCGAGAGCGTCGTCCAATTGGGCCATTGTCTCGACCAGGATGTGCCGCCAACCGTAGGCCTGAGCTAGCGACCAAATATCAACCTCTTGCGGTGTTTTGAAGAGACGCTCGAAACTGGTGGCATCGAGCGCCTGAGCCGGTTCAAGGCTTTCAAAAATAGTTCCACCGTGATCGTTGCCGACTATGAGTTGAATATTCAGTTCGCCCTCGGCACGGTCAAAGGCAAGTGAACCCGCATCGTGCAAAAGAGTCAGATCGCCGATGAGCGCTCGCGTGATCGATTCGCGGTAGCCAGCTCTAGCCTCGGCAATCGCAAGGCCACTGGCGGTGGCAACAGTGCCATCGATTCCCGCGAGTCCGCGATTGCTGAAAACGCGCACCGGTTTTGCGGGAGCCCAACGGTCGGCTTCACGAATCAGCCGCGAGGCACCGAGCAACAATTGATCGCCTGGTTCGGACGCCGCCCAAACGGCCTCAACCAGCGCTGGTCGAGTCGGGGCCACAGTCGCCGCGACTTTCGCTAGTCCCGCGTCGGCCGCACGCCATGCGGTCAGCCAGTCAAAATCTGGCTCTTCCAGAACTGTAAGTTCGGTGCAAAACTTTGCGGCTCGTCGGGTCACATCGAAGTGGCCGTATGAGCGATTGCGAACGACGATTACCTCTACGGATGGGTTCTTCAGGAGCGCAACGACACCGCGACCCAGTGTCGGTTTGCCAAAGACCACGACACGAGAAATCTCTCGCGCGAGCTCGTGACTGGTTATCAGTTCGCGATAGCCGACGATTACGTTGGCGCCGAATCGAGCGCCAGAGCTAGGTTCGGCAAACAGGGGCCAACCGAATGCCTCAGCCAATTCGACGGCCGATTCGCCCGCTCCGGCACCGGCAACGACCACGGTCTTGCCCGCTTCATCCAGAACCGCAAATTCCGTTTCGGGTTCTTCACGCGCAGGCAGGGCGACTCGCGGGTTCAGCTCGGCCGCATCTGGAGAACTGGCACTCAGTGGTTCACGGAAGGCAAGATTCAGTTGGACCGGCCCTGGTTGTTCGGCGTCGTAACCGAGCGCAATTCCAATTGCAGCAGCAGCAAGTTCGGCTGCTTCCGCAGGCTCTCCCTCGTGCCCGACCGGAGCCACCACGTCAAGACATTCGCGAACTGCATCGTTGAAAATGCCGATTTGGTTTGTCGTTTGATTGGCACCGACACCGCGAAGTTCATGTGGTCGGTCTGCCGTCAGGAGAATCAGCGGAACACCGGCATGGCTTGCCTCAAGCACTGCCGGGTGCAGGTTGGCAACCGCGGTTCCCGATGTAGTGATGATGACTGAAGGTTCACCCGAGGCTAGAGCACAGCCGAGAGCAACAAATCCGAGTGAGCGCTCATCCAAGCGAATGGAAAGGTCGATTTTGCCGGCATCAGCAAGTTGACCCGCGGCGATTGCCAACGCTTGAGATCTGGCTCCGGGCGCTAAGAAGAAACTTCTAACGCCAAGTTTGGCCAAGCTCGCCAAGAGCTGTGCCGCGAAGACCTGAGCCGGCGAATCAGTCATTCTTGTCATCACGATCGCGTCGAATCTCGTCCTCGAGTCGTCGCAGGAATTCGGCGTCGTCATCTGGGGCAACAGGCTTAGTGCGCGTGCCTTGGCCAGCCGACGGCCCACCCGGCAACGGACGCCCGAAAATCAGGTAGAGAATTCCACCGAGCGGAGTCACAGCTATGCAAAGCAGCACCCAAACCCAACGCGGTAGGCCGCGAACCTCGTTTTTATCGGCCGAGCTTGCGAAAACGGTCACAAAAACCGTGAAAACAATCAGGACCGCGAGCGGGAAAACTCTCATGAGATAACTCTAACCAGCGCGAACGTAGACTTAATTTGTGAAGAAAAACCCAGTGCTCAAGTTTGTGCTAATCCGCCTCGGCCTATTTGTGATTGCCTTTTCGGTGATGTACGCGATCGGCATCGATCCGTTCTTCAGCGCACTTTACGCCGCGGTTATCGGGCTCTCCGTTTCACTTATTTTCTTCAATAAGCAGCGAGCCGAAGTTTCGGAAGCCATCGAACGCTGGGTGCAGCGCAAGTCAGATCGAGACACTGCCGCCGAGGATAGCGCCGCCGAGGACAGCGCGTCCGAAGCTGGCTCAGCCCGCTAGAAAATAGCGCTGACCTTGTATAGCCCCCAGGCTAAGAACAGGGCATAGGTCAAGGCTCCGAAGCTCGTTAGTTTCAATGCCAGCAACAGCTCCGGCACCGATTTCGCCGTCGAGACAATCAGCACTAGCGGGAACGCGAACAGCACGCTCAACCAGGCAATCCAAGTCGCTGGGTAAAGCAGCAAAAACGGAACCAGAATCGGAAAAGGGATCACCACTAGCAGGCAGTACAAAACTTTTGACCAGCGCTCACCCAGCTTGACCGCGAGAGTGCGTTTGCCCGAGAGCGCATCCTGTTTGATGTCACGAATGTTGTTGACCATCAGCACGGCTGCGGCCCACGAACCGGCTGCGATTCCGCCGAGCAGCGAGTTTCCGTCAAACGATCCAATTTGAATGTATGCGGTTCCCATCGCGGCGACTGGGCCGAAGAAGATAAACACCACCACCTCGCCGAGACCGGCGTAGCCGTAAGGGCGCTTGCCACCGGTGTAGAACCAGGCGGCGACGATAGCCACGGCTCCGACCACCAAGAACCACCAGATCTGGGTGATCAGGACAATCGCTAAGCCGGCCAACCCTGCCAAAGCAAAAGCGGTGAAGGCGGCAAATTTGACCTGTTTGGCCGGAACGGCCTTGGAGCCGGTTAGGCGCATCGGCCCAACCCTGAAGTCATCGGTTCCTCTAATGCCGTCGCTGTAGTCATTGGCAAAGTTCACGCCGATTTGCAGCAGCAGCGCAACAGCGAGCGCCAACAGTGACAAGGTCAAACTAAACGCTTGAACGGTGGCGGCAGCACCGACTCCAATAGCCACAGGAGCAATCGCTAGCGGCAGCGTGCGCAATCGCGCTCCGGCGATCCAGAGCCTTGCCTTGCTGACCGGTTGCGTCTGTTTGACCGCTGGCTTCGGCTTCTGCGAGGCCAACTTCTTGCCATTCGATTTGGTCTTCTTCGCCATTAGTTCTCCTCGAAAATTCGCTTGATAGCAAGCAGGTCTGGCTTGCCGTTCGCTAGCCGCGGCAACTTGTCGACTCTGATAACACGCACCGGTTTGCCGGCTGGACCAAGAGTTTCGGCGAGCGCCTCGGCGATACTGTCAGCAACCTCTGGGCTCCCCTGATAGGCAATTCCCACTCGCTGACCCCACTCGGAATCCAAAATGGCCGAGGCGGCAATCTCAACCACTCCTGGCACCTGGGCAGCCAACTGCTCAACCCGATCGAGTGACACCTTCACGCCACCGGATGCAATCACACGATCAATTCGACCGAGCACCCTCAGGTTCTGCTGTTCGTCAAATTCACCCAGATCGTTGGTGATAAATCCGCCCTCGGCGACCCACTCGTTAGCGAGAGTCGCACCCGAAATTTTAATTCTCGACTCCCCGACCAGCTCGACCGCCACGCCCTCCAGCGGTTGGCCGTCATAGACGCATCCACCACAGGTTTCGGTCATTCCATAGGTTTCGACCAGTTTGACGCCGAGGCTCCGCAGTCGCTCCAGAGTGCTTGGGTTCGCTGCCTGGCCGCCAACCAAAATGGCATCGAAGCGTTTGAGCTGGGCTAGCAGCAAGTCATCATGATGCACAGCAGTTGCGAGACGCTCCAGTTGCGTTGGCACTAGAGATGTGTAACGCCTACTGCCGGTCAGCATCGAAGCGGCTCTCGAGAACCCTTCGGCCGTGAACGGCACCGCGGTATTCATCATCACCGGCTGAGTTTCGGCGACCAAAGAGCGAACAAGCACATTGGCTCCGGCGATGAAATTGATTGGCAGTGCCAGCAACCACTGGCCCGGTCCGCCAAGGCGCAGGTGGGCGGCGTGAGCACTTGCCAAAAGCGCCGAAACCGAGAGGTGACTTCGCTTGGGAGTTCCGGTCGAACCACTCGACTCTACGATGAGCGCGACATCAGCGCCCACCTCATCCGGAAGGTTATGAATGCTTGGCATGAGCCCATTCACCTCGGGTGGAGTGATGAACAAGGCTTGCTTATCTGCGAGCACCTCACCGAGCGCGAGAAGCGCACCAAACGTATCGTTGGCGGCAACCAGTTTCAGAGGTTTGCTCATCGAATTTTGATCTAGAACTGCCAGGGGAAAGGCGACCAGTCAGGTTCACGCTTTTGCAGGAAGGAGTCGCGACCCTCGGTTGCCTCGGCGGTGCCGTAAGCCAGACGTGTTGCCTCACCCGCGAAGAGCTGCTGGCCGACCAGGCCGTCGTCGATGGCGTTGAACGCATACTTCAGCATTCGAATCGCCTGCGGCGACTTGCGAAGAATTTCGGCGCCCCACTCAACGCCGACCCGTTCAAGCTCGGCGTGCGGCACGACAGCGTTTACGACGCCCATCTCGTAGGCACGTTGAGCGCTGTATTCCTGACCTAGGAAGAAGATCTCTCTAGCGAACTTTTGGCCAGTTTGCCGAGCCAGATAAGCGCTGCCGAAGCCGCCATCAAAGGACGCCACATCGGCGTCGGTTTGCTTGAACCTAGCGTGTTCCGCACTAGCTATCGAAAGGTCGGCAATCACGTTCAGCGAGTGCCCGCCACCAGCTGCCCAGCCAGGCACGAGTGCGATGACGACCTTCGGCATGAAACGAATCAAACGCTGAACCTCAAGGATGTGCAAGCGACCGCTACGTGCCTGGTCGATCGTGTCGGCTGTGTCACCGTCGGCGTATTTGTAACCGTCCTTACCTCGAACGCGCTGGTCGCCGCCAGAGCAGAACGCCCATCCACCGTCCTTGGGTGATGGACCGTTGCCGGTGAGCAGCACTACACCGATGCGCGGGTTGACTCTCGCGTTTTCCAGAGCTGCGTGCAATTCATCCACGGTTTGTGGGCGAAACGCATTGCGAACCTCTGGTCGATTGAAGGCGATGCGCACAATCCCGAGGTTTAGATGCTGGTGGTAGGTAATGTCTTCGAGCTCGGCAAATCCAGGCACCGACTGCCAAATGGAGGAATCGAAAAGCTCTGAAACGGCTTGAGACATGCTTCTAGACTAACAACGTGACCGTCGCGAAAAAACCCGAGCTTGCCGAGCTGCTAGCCTCTGCGCGGGTCGTCTCGCTGCCTCTTCGAGTTAAATTTCGCGGAGTTCTCGAGCGTGAAATCATGCTTTTCGAGGGACCCAAAGGCTGGACCGAATGGTCTCCCTTCACCGAGTACGCCGATGAAGAAGCCGCTACTTGGTTGTCGGCGGCGATCGAGTTTGGTTGGGGTGAAGTTGACGCTCCAAAAGTTGACCGTGTTCGCGTCAATGCAACCTTGCCTGCTGTCACTCCTGAACGCGTAAAGCCAGTGCTGGAGCGATTCGGCTCATTTGACACGGTGAAAATCAAAGTGGCAGAACCCGGTCAGTCGGCGGCAGATGACTTGGCCAGAATAGTTGCCGTCACAGAAAACTACCCTGACGTAAAAATTCGTCTTGATGCCAACGGCGGCTTCGAGGTTGATGCTGCCGCGCAACTTGTCGAGAATCTCAGCGCAAAAGGTATCGAGCTGGATTATTTCGAACAACCTGTTCTCACAATTGCCGAGTTGGCCGAAGCTCGCATCCGGTTGAATCGGCTCGGGGTTAAAGTCGCCGCGGATGAATCCGTGCGCAAGGTGAGCGACCCACTTGCTGTAGCGCAGGCGGGGGCAGCCGACCGGTTGATTTTGAAGGTCGCACCTTTGGGTGGAATCACCGCCGCGAAACACATCGCTGACGAAGCCGGCTTGCCCTGGACGGTTTCAAGCGCTTTGGACTCGTCCATCGGAATCTCTATGGGAGCACATCTGGCCGCCTATAACGAGGAAGGAATTGCGCACGGTTTGGGCACTGTGAGCCTGCTGGCCGGCGATGTTTGTGATCGACCACTCACGGCGCAAGATGGCTGGCTCGAAGTTAAGCGCGTTGCGCCTAGCAGCTCAAGACTTGAGGTTTTCAAGGCGGATGACCATCGCGAAGACTGGTGGTTCGAGCGCCTCGAACGTTGTTATCGACTCCTGTAAATCGTCAACATGAACGCTGTATTGAACTCTGAGACTGCGCCAACTTTCATGCCCCTCAGGGATGCTCCGAGCGATGAGCTCGCCGCATTACTGAACGACCCGCGAGTGACTCGCCACATGCCGCTGGCACAAGAAGTCGACATAGCTTGGGTTGACACATGGAAAAACCAAAAATCGGCGCTTTGGCCGAACCCCGACTTTGGACCATGGGCGGTGTATCTAGATAACAAGCTCGCCGGATGGGTTGGACTTCAGCCTGATGGCGACGGCGAAGTTGAGTTGGCTGTCGTGCTGAATACATGGGCTTGGAGCAACGGATTAAAAATCGCTAATCGAGCGCTGGTTCGGTGGCGCCAAATAGACCCAGCTTCGCCAATCAACCTGTATTTTCCAACCAGCAGACCCGTCGATCTAATTGCCAAACGACTGGGCCTACAAATCATTGACCGCACAGAATTTGCTGGTCACGAGTTCGTGAAACTGAGATTGCTTCGAGACTCGCTCTAGAGCCGGCTTATTTCAAACCGCTATAAACGTGCAGGCCCTTGAAGAAGAGGTTCACGATGGTGAAGTTGAAGAGAATGGCAACGAATCCGACCAAGCTCAACCAAGCCGAGCGCTTGCCCGTCCAACCGCGGGTTGCGTTAGCGTGCAGGTAACCGGCGTAGATGGTCCAGATGATGAAAGTCCAAACCTCTTTTGTGTCCCAGCCCCAGTAGCGGTGCCAGGCACGTTCGGCCCAAATGGCACCCGCAATCAGAGTGAATGACCAAAGAATAAAGCCGATGATGTTGAATCGGTAAGCCAATTTCTCGAGTTTGTCGCTGGTCGGGAACAGATCGATAACTCGGCGCGCAAAACCGAAAATGCTTGCCTTGGCCTTGGTGAGCCAGTTCGCGCTGCGAAGCAGATAGACCACCGAGAACGCGGCGGCGATATTGAAAAATGCCGTTGCCAAAACCGCCACCAGCACGTGAATTACGAGCCAGTATGACTGCAGCGCCGGCATCAGAGTTTTGACCTGTACGTACCAGATCGAGGTGGCAAGACCGAGGGCCAAGAGGGTTACCCCCGAAATGAAGGTGGCAATCAGTCGAACGTCTTTCAATCGCATTGCGATCAGGTAGATCGCTACGACGATAAACGAGCCGGTGAGCGTGAACTCATACATGTTTGCCCACGGCACACGGTTTGCCGAGATGCCTCGAAGCGCGACCGCGACACCGTGCAAAATTCCAGCAAGGATGAGCATGACTGTGCCGAACTTTTCGGCTCCCGATGCGGTCGCGCGCGTCTCGTCCTTGTTGGAGGCGAGCCTCGACAGGTTGGTTGCGAAGGCTAGGAACGAGAAGGTGTAGATCGCCATAGCGCCGTAAACAACCAGGAGGGAAATCTGTGACAGGCCCTCGTTTAGCTGCATGTTAGTCATCTGATTCCTTGCTGCTCTTCGATTTGTCCCCCGTTAATTCTGCGCTAATTTCGGCCACGATTTTCTCGAGTGCGGGGTCATCGCCGCGGGCAAGCGCAGCCACCTGCAGTTCGCTATCGCGCACAGCTACCCAGACTCTGCGCCGAGGCACAGTCAGCGAGAGCGTCACGCCGGCGAGAGCGAGCAGTGCAAAGAACAGCACCCAGATGCCGCCCGGGTTGTATGACACATCCAACGAGGCAAATCGCTTGATGCCTTCGAAAGTCACGGTTCCGAGGTCTTTAGGCAGTTTCACGGTTTGCCCTGGCACCATTTCGAGACCCTTGACTCCTGACTTTCCGCCGGCAACCTGCTTCATCTTGGAGATATCGAGTTCAAAAACATTTTTCGGCTGGCCTGAATCTAGCCCGAGGTCACCGATGTAAACGTTCATCGAGAGCAGCGGATCAAGCGGATCCGGGTAAATCGATGTGCGAGCTCCGGTAGTTAATTTGTCTTGCGTCGGATAGAAAAATGACAGGATGCCAAACTGCGGTCCGGCTCCATCCGGAACCTTGATCACTCCGAGCGAGGTGTAATTCTTGTCCTGCGGGAGGTATTCGGTCGGTCCGCTGAAGGCAATGTCGCCGTTCTTATCGCGGATAGTGATGACCGGCGCATAACCGTTGCCGGTCAGATAAACATGCGAGCCCGGCAACTCGAGTGGTTCGTTGACGCGAATCACTGATTTCTTGTCGGTGGTGGTGCCATCACCGTTTTGGATGCGACTGGTGACGTAAGCCCTGAAGTCAAGCGGAGTGCCGATGTTGGTGCGGTTCTGCAAGTCGAACTGAACCTCGAATTTGTCCAGGGTCATGCTGAACGGAGTCAGCATCTCTGGCTTGAAAAAAGCGCCGGGACTGAACGAGTCGTAACCAGCCAGATTGTTGACGAAGGTCTCGCCTTCGACCACAACTCGTTGACCGTTGTACGAGTAACCACCGCCGATACCAACTGCAAAAAGAACGCCCAGGAGTGCGATATGGAACACGAGGTTGCCGGTTTCGCGCAAATAGCCGCGCTCGGCGCTCACCGTGGTCTCGCCGTTCGAACCTTCACGCACGGCCACGCGGTAGCGCTGTTTGCGCAATAGTTCCGCGGCCGAAGTAATCAATTGCTTCGAATCCCTGACGGTTTCTGGGGATGCGTTCGAGGCCAAGAAAGCCGGCATACGGCGCAGGTTCGTGGGCGTCTCGACCGGCTCTTCACGCAGGTTTCTGGCGTGGACGAAAGTTCGCGGAATTACGCATCCGATGAGTGAAATAAACAGCAGAATGTAGATCGCCGAAAACCACGCCGAGGTGTAGACATCGAACATCTGGATGCTGTCCAGAATTTTGGCGAAGTCCGGGTTGTTGTCAAAGAACGTGGTGACACCATTTGGGTCGGCACTTCGCTGAGGGTAGATAGACCCGGGCACGGCCGCGGCGGCCAGCATTAGCAGGAGAATCAGCGCGGTTCGCATCGAGGTGAGCTGGCGCCAAATCCAGCGGGCCCAACCAAGCAAACCGATTGCTGGTGATTGAGCCTCAGTCGAAGCGGTTTCAGTGGCTCTAGATCGTGAGCTGGAAATAACCAATCACCTCACTCTGCAACCAGGCCGTCAGGGCTTCCCAAACACCAAGGGTGATAAGCAGGCCGAGAATCATGAGCAGCGTGCCACCGGCGATGTTGAAGGCGCGAATGTGACGTTTGAAAAAGGCCATCGTACGAGTTGCCCAGCCGAATCCAGCGGCGATCAGCAAAAACGGAATCCCGATTCCGAGCGCATACACAAACGCGAGAAGCGCACCCTTGGCCGGCGAACCGGTCTGTGATGCCAGAGTCAAAACCGCGGCAAGGGTCGGCCCGATGCAGGGCGTCCAACCGAGCCCAAAAGTGAAACCGAGCAGAAGCGCGCCAACGAGACCCAGCCCCGGGCGGGCCTGGAACTTAACCGTGCGCTGAAGCCATTCAAATTTGCCGACCAAAACCAGACCGAACAAAAACACAAAAACGCCGAGGATGCGCTGCACCCAACTCAACCCGGACGCGAAAACGACTCCTCCGAGACCGCCGAATAGAGCGCCGAACGAGGCAAAAACGATTGAGAAGCCGAGCACGAAGAAGACTGTGCCGAGCATTAGCCTTGCCCGACTCGCGCTGATTCCTGATACGAACCCAAGGTAGCCGGGCACCAGGGGAAGCACGCAGGGGCTGATGAAGCTCGCTGCTCCGGCCAGAAGTGCCATCGGAATGGCAACCAAAAGCGTGCCGTTGAGGATCACCTCACCGGGGTTGAAAGCTGCGAGCAAGAGAGACATCAACCCTCTTCAACTACTCGTTTGATGAGCGCCTTCAGCGTTGAGGCTTCGATACGACCGAGGACTCGCGCCGCAACCCGACCCTTGGCATCGATAACCAAGGTGGTTGGCACGGCCTGAGGCGTCACGATTCCCGTAAAAGCCAAAACCACGCTTCCGGAATTTGCGTCCAAAATCGAAGGCCAGCTGATGTTGAACTTGCGCTCAAAAGCTGCCGCGGTCCCGGCGGCGTCACGAACGTTGACTCCAATGAATTGCACTTTGGGGTACGCCTTAGCGATGGCAACCAGATCAGGAGCCTCGGCCCGGCATGGCGCACAACCGGCGTACCAGAAATTGAGCACCGTGACGACACCTGAGAGGTTGACGCTGCCGAGTTGTGAGCCGTCAGCAAGCGTGCCTGACCATTTAACGGGCGCGCCTCGATCGGTTGCCGCGAATTCGGTAACCGTGCCGTCACCCGCGATGTAGTTCTTGTTGTCGCCGGCTCGGTACTGGTTGGCGAGCGAGTCGTTTGCCGAGCAACCGGTTAGCGATGCGGCAGCGAAGGCGATTGCTGCAAACACCGCTGTGACGCGAGCAGCCGGGCTCGCGCTCAAGCGCATCCGTCGTTTCATCAAACTGCTCCCTTGTCAACGGCATGCAGGGCAGCCGCCGGTTCTCGGTAATCAACCTGAACCAGTTTGCCGTTCTTGAACTCGAGCGAGGTGATGCTGCTCAGCGAGCAATTGCGCTTGGCTGGATTGTGCGCCAGAGGAAGACCGGCCGCGTGCCGTTGCACCATAACGATCGGCATCTGATGCGTGACGATCGCGACATCGCCGTCAATCACCGAATCACTGAGTTCAGTAATTGCCTCGAGCATGCGATTCAAGACCGACTCATACGGCTCGCCCCAGGTTGGTTTACTCGGGTTTCGAAAGTGATAGAGCAGGTGCGGCCGCAGTGCGATGTGCTTCGCCGTGAGTTTGCGTCCTTCAAAAATGTTGTACGGCTCAATAACCCGCTGATCGGTCACGAGTTCTAGACCGAGAGCTTCTTGGATGTGTTCTGCCGATTCCCGCGTGCGCAAAAGAGGTGAGGCAACTAACGCACTGATTGGCCGGCGTTCTTCTCTGAGTGACTGTGCCGCCAAGGCTGCCATTTCATGACCGCGGTCGCTCAAGCGAAAGTGCGGCAATCTGCCATACAAAACCTGGCCTGGATTGTGCACCTCACCGTGGCGAATTAAGTGGATGCGGTTGGCGGGCATGGTTCAAGTTTACCCTCGGCTAAACTTGGGTTTTAGAGCGTTCAGCGTCTTCACAGATTGCGAACGGCAACCCCAACAGCAAGGATTCCCATGCGCGAGCGCACCCTCGTCAAAGAACTCGCAGGCCGCGAAGACGGTCCAGTCCTACTCGGTGGCTGGGTCGAAAAACTTCGTGACCAGAAGCGCATCCAGTTCATCATTTTGCGTGATGAGTCTGGCGACGTTCAGGTCACCTATCCTCGTCCGGTAATCGACGAGCAGCCAGACGAAAACGATGCTCTCGCCGCGACCGTTTCAACCCTCACCGCAGGCTCATTTGTCTGGGTTAAGGGTCGTTTGAAGCACGACGAGCGCGTGAAGCTCGGTGGTCTCGAAGTGCAGTTGGATGAGCTTGAGATCGTCACGCTTGCCGACCCTGAAACCCCGATCGCCGATGACACCTCGATCGACAAGCGCATGGACTGGCGATTCTTGGACCTTCGCCGCAGCGAGATGAACCTGGTCTTCCGCATCCAGACCACGATTGAAAACGCTTGGCGCCAGTACTGGGTCGAGAACGGCTTCGTTGAAATTCATTCGCCAAAGTTGATGGCGTCACCGTCTGAATCGAACGCTGAACTTTTCAAGCTCGAGTACTTTGAGGGTCACGCCTATCTGGCTCAGAGCCCTCAGTTCTACAAGCAGATGGCGATGATGTCGGGTCTCGGCCGCATTTTCGAAATTGGCCCGGTGTTCCGCGCCGACCCTTCATTCACCTCGCGCCACGCAACCGAATTTGTGTCGGTCGACATCGAGGTCTCCTGGATTGACTCGCACGAAGACATCATGGCGATTCAGGAACAACTGCTGCAGCGCGCAATTCAGGCGGTAAAAGACGCCCACGGAGAAGAAATTCTTGCTCGTTTCGGGGTCGACGTGCAGGTTCCTGCTATTCCGTTCCCTCGAGTCGCACTCCACGATGCCATCGAAATCATCAAGGAACGCGGCCACACGGTTGAGCGCGGCGGCGACCTTGACCCTGAGGGCGAACGCCAGATCGCGGCTTGGGCTCAAGAGACCCACGGCCACGAGTTTGTCTTTGTGACCGACTACCCGGCCACCGTGCGCCCGTTCTACCACATGCGTCACGCAGACAACCCGGCGCTAACCAAGAGCTACGACCTGATTTGGCGCGGCACCGAAATCACCACTGGAGCCCAGCGCGAGCACCGACTCGACATCTTGACCGAACAGGTCAAGCAGAAGGGGCTTGAGCCTGAGGGTCTTCAGACTTATCTAGATTTCTTCAAGTACGGCGCCCCGGCACACGGCGGCTTCGGCATGGGATTGCTTCGCGTAATCATGCTGCTGCTGCACCAGCCAAACATTCGCGAGGTTGGATTCTTGTTCCGCGGCCCAAACCGCTTGGAGCCGTAAGCAAACCAAACGCGCAAAACCCCCGACCGCTAAGTCGGGGGTTTTTACTTATGAAACTAATGGATCTTGTCGGCTTGGGTGAAAGCCAAAACTGCTGACGGGGTCATCATCGTCACGCCGAGGATGAACCAGATGATGGCCTGAGACGTGTTCCAATCGAGGCTGAAGTGAAGCGCGCTCGACCCATCAGTCGCAATGTCGCTTCCTATGAGGATGCCCATTAGGAGCACAGCCGCGACAGTCAGAAGTCCCACCACTAGCAGATAAGACCGGTAGTAGGTCACCGATCGAATGCTTCTCAAGCGCTCGTCGAGATACTCGTCCGGCAGGTCTGCGACGGACCGAATCGAAATTCTCAATACGAGGTATGCGCCAAAGAGAACGGCAAGGCCAATCAGGCCAACGTAGGTGCTAAACAGATACATCGCCGAGTTGAAAATCACGGCAAGGTAGCCGAACACAGCCAAGCCTCGACGCGCAGCGGGTGTACGAATGAAATCCCAGCGAGTGTCGTTGAGCAC
>JAGWTM010000085.1 GCA_028868975.1 Actinomycetales bacterium | reverse complement strand
CTGCGGAACTCTATTCGGCCGCTGGACTCTGGCGCGATGCAATCAGGGTTATTGATTCGCACAAGGGTCTGATCAGTGAACCGCGACAGCACGTGAATGCCTTCTGGGCCAGATCCAGCGCCTATTACGCAAAGGGCGATTTCATTAATGCGCTGAGCGAGGTTAACTCTGCAATCGAGGCAATTAGCGACCTTGACCTCCCGGTCGCGAGGGCGTCCCTGATGACCAATGCCGTTTGGTACGAGTTGCACGCTGGAATCGTAGACGCGCCAGCACAACTTGCTCAGCTTGATGCAGCGGTCGAAGTCCTTCGCGAACACGGTCAGGCTTCGCGTATCGCCTGGGCCAATTGCGCGTATGCGCTGCTCGCGGCAAAACTCCAAGACCGTGACGAGTTCATTCGCTGCGCAAGAACCGCAATCACGTTGAGCATCAACACCCAAACGCGGGATCACGACGAATTGACAATGTCTCTCGCTGAAATCGCGGTTGTTTCGGGTGAGCAGGAGTTCGCACTCGAGCTTCTAGCCGCGATTGATTCGCGCACGCGAACGATTCGAGCGAGTCGTGCCGAAGCGGCAATCCTCTACAGAGCCGGCAAGGTAGCCGAAAAACTTGGCAATTTCGTGCGTGCCTTCAACTACCTGAACGGGAGCCACGAGCTCATGGGATTTCGCTCGAAGTTGATTGACTCAGAGCTAAATAGCTAGTCGCTTTTCGACCACGCGAGCGATGCGGTCGGCCCACGATTTCGCGCTGCCCTCATCCGCCGCTTCAACCATCACGCGAACCAATGGTTCGGTTCCTGAGGCTCGCAGCAGGACGCGCCCAGTTCCAACCAGTTCCTGCTCGGCCTCCGCAACGATGGCCTGCACCTCGGCGTCCGAATCAACCCGGGACTTGTCGACGCCTCTGACGTTGATTAGCACCTGCGGAAGAATCGTCATGACCGAAGCCAGTTCAGCTAAGGTCTTGCCGGTGCGCGCAACCTCGGCGGCCAACTTCATTCCGGTCAGGATGCCGTCACCGGTAGTCGCATACTGTGAAAAAATCACGTGACCCGACTGTTCGCCACCGAGTGTGTAACCGCCTTCGCGGATTGCCTCTAGGACGTAACGGTCGCCCACTTTGGTCTCAATCATTTCGATGCCAGCCTCGCGCATGGCAATTTTGAGGCCGAGGTTGCTCATCACGGTAGCAACCAGTGTGTTTCGGGCTAGCTGACCGCGTGCCTTGAGTGAAAGCGCGAGGATTGCCATGATCTCGTCACCGTCAACGATTTTCCCGTTGTGGTCAACGGCCAAACAGCGGTCGGCGTCTCCGTCGTGTGCGATGCCAAGATCGGCTTTGTGCTCAATCACGGCGCTCTGCAGGGCGCTCAAGTGAGTGGACCCGTAACCGAGGTTGATGTTCAAACCGTCTGGCTCTGCGCCAATGACGATCACCTTAGCACCGGCATCTCGGAAGGCCTCGGGCGAGACTCCGGCCGCGGCTCCGTGAGCGCAGTCGAGCACTACCGTTAGGCCATCGAGGCGATTCGGAATGGAACGCAGCAGGTGAACCAAATAACGGTCTTCAGCATCTGCGAAACGGTGTACGTGGCCTACGCCCGCTCCAACCGGCGCAAGTTTGTCACCTTGCATGGCAGCCTCGATGGCATCTTCAACATCATCGGGCAGTTTGTGGCCGCCGGCCGCGAAAAACTTGATGCCGTTATCGGCAGCCGGGTTGTGCGAGGCCGAGATCATCACGCCGAAATCGGCGTCCAGGTCCGCGGTCAAAAATGCGGTTGCCGGTGTTGGCAACACACCAGCGTCAAAAACGTCAACCCCCGAACTCGAGAGTCCTGCGGCAACTGCTGCTGCTAGAAACTCTCCCGAGATTCGGGGGTCGCGGCCGATTACGGCTTTTGGCTTGAGGCCCTGGCTTCGAGCTGATTCGCCAAGCACAATCGCGGCAGCCTGTGCCAGCGAAAGCGCCATCTCTGCGGTGACGTCTCGGTTTGCGAGACCCCGAACACCGTCGGTACCGAAGAGGCGAGCCATGCTCTTGCGTTCAGCGAAATCCGAAGATTAACGCTTCGAGAACTGCGAAGCCTTGCGTGCCTTCTTGAGACCGGCCTTCTTGCGCTCGATGACACGTGCATCGCGCTTTAGGAAGCCAGCCTTCTTGAGAGCTGGGCGGTTGTTATCGCGGTCGATCTCGTTCAGTGCGCGAGCGATGCCGAGGCGAAGTGCGCCAGCCTGACCTGCAACGCCACCACCGTTGATGCGAGCGATGACGTCGTATGCGCCCTTGAGCTCGGTAACGGTGAATGGGTCGTTGATCAGCTGCTGGTGCAGCTTGTTAGGGAAGTAGTCTGCGAGGTCGCGACCGTTGACCTTGATGGCACCGGTGCCAGGTACGAGGCGAACGCGAGCGACGGCCTCCTTGCGGCGACCTAGACCTGCGCCACCCTGGGTGAGTGGTCCGCGCGACTTGGCAGGGGTTGCCTTCGCAGCAGGAGTCTCGGTGGTGTAGCTCTCAGGTGCTGCTACGTCTTCTACGATTTCGTTCTTAGCCACGATATTCCTTACTGAGCTACCTGGTCAATGATGAATGGCTTTGGCTGCTGTGCAGCGTGTGGGTGCTCAGCACCGCGGTAAACCTTTAGCTTGGCAAGCTGGTTGCGGCCAAGGGTGGTCTTTGGCAGCATGCCGCGAATAGCCTTCTCGACTGCCTTCTCTGGGCTCTTCTCTAGAAGCTCTGAGTAGGTAGTAGCGGTTAGACCACCTGGGTAACCCGAGTGGCGGTATGCCTTCTTCTGAGCAAGCTTTGCACCGGTGAGGGCAACCTTGTCAGCGTTGATGATGATGACGAAGTCACCGTTGTCCATGTGTGGAGCAAAGGTTGCCTTGTGCTTGCCGCGCAGCAGTGCTGCGGCGTGGGTTGCCAGACGGCCAAGAACCACGTCGGTGGCGTCGATTACGAGCCACTGGTGGCTGAGCTCGTGGGCCTTTGGTGAATAAGTACGCACGCTAAATTGCCTTCTACTTCTCTGTCGGATTGAAATGAATCCGCATCAGAAGTCTCGCTTCTAGGGATCCAAGCTTTCACATTGGCGTAACTGCCAATACCAAAGGTCAAGTCTATCCACTTAGGTGCTT
>JAGWTM010000028.1 GCA_028868975.1 Actinomycetales bacterium | reverse complement strand
TACCGTTGTCGGTGCGTCCAGCGAATGTGATTCCTTACCTGGCCGTGGCTATCTCAAACCTTGGCCTCATTAAGTACCTACTTCGAGAAATTACGAAGTCAAAGGCCAAGAAGTTTGAGGCACTCCGTGAATTCGTACCGGAGGCAAATCCTGAGGATTGGGAGTTTATCGAGGCCGGACAGCGCGCTCAGGTCATCAAAAAGGATTCCAAAAAGGGTGGGACCCTGCAGTTCGGCACCGAGGTAGTTTCGGCCGCGGATGGCTCGATTGCTGGGCTCCTTGGCGCTTCGCCAGGCGCATCCACGGCTGTTTACATCATGATCGAAGTCTTGAAGAAGGCTTTCCCTGCCGAGATTGCAAGCTGGGAGCCTAAGCTCAAGAAAATGATTCCCGGCTATGGCGTCAACCTAAACAGCGATCCCAAGCTAGCCTCGAAACTGCTCTCGGAAACCGCCGCTGTGCTCAAGCTCAAGGCCTAGAAACAAGCACTTAAGCGAAAAACCCTCGGCGAACCGAGGGTTTTTCTTTGGTGGACGATACTGGGATCGAACCAGTGACCCCTTCCATGTCAAGGAAGTGCGCTACCGCTGCGCCAATCGTCCATGAGTTCTCGAACAAATCAAACATTCAAGCCATGCTCTGATGTCTATTTAGTTTTGAGAAATTGGAGGTGGAGACGGGATTTGAACCCGTGGGTTTACAGCTTTGCAGGCTGTTGCTTTGGGCCGCTCAGCCACTCCACCGTGCTTCACAAGGCTTTACGCCCATCCGAGCGGATGACGAGATTCGAACTCGCGACCCTCACCTTGGCAAGGTGATGCTCTACCAACTGAGCCACATCCGCGTGCCTTCTTTCGAAGACTTGACAACTATAAAGGATTCACAAAGCGTTTGCAAACCGGCGGAAATCGTGTCGTATTGCACCAATCAACCGCCTCGAGGCTGACACCTAGCGCCGGATTGTAGACTTCAGCTATGCAGCCAGAAGTGTTCGGAACCAGCTCGCCGCTGGAAACAATCCTGGCCTACGTCTTCACGATTTTGCTGTTTGGATTGTTCGCCGGTGCACTATTGGTTCCCCTGGTTTGGGTCATCAACACCACACGGGAACGCTGGGCCGACTACTCCAAAGCCAAGCGGGTCAGAGTTCTATTCAACTTCGCGGCAGCCGCAGCTGTAATAGGTTTTGCCCTGTGGCGCGGAGCCATGCCAAGCAACTTTTAGCGAGGCGGCGCAGGCTTCGCAGCTAACCGCGCCAGGTCCAACGTGGATCGGCTTTGGAGTAGGCCGTCTCGCCGTGGATAACCGAGTCGATGCCCGCAATCTCATCGGTACTGCGAATTCGCATCCCGATGGTTCGTTGCAATATCCATCCAATCGCGTAACTCACCGCGAAGGCATAGATGCCGACAGTGAGCACCCCGATAGCCTGCTTACCCAGTTGCTCGAACCCGGCACCGAAGAAAACGCCTACCGCGTCTCCAGCTACGGTACGCCCAAAGAGACCGATCCAAAGCGTGCCGACAATGCCGCCAACCATGTGGATGCCTACAACGTCGAGCGAATCATCAAAGCCCAACAGGTACTTCAATTCGATAGCTAGGCCGCAGATCACACCGACCGCGAAACCGAGCACGAGCGCCCAAATTGGGTCAAGATAGGCGCAAGACGGGGTGATCGCCACCATTCCGGCAACCGCGCCTGACGCGGCACCGATTGAGGTCGGTTTACCGTGTCCGATGCGCTCGTAAAGCGACCATGTCAGCATGCCGCCGACACCCGCAGCGAGGGTGTTCACGAAGGCGACCGCAGCCGTTCCATCGGCCGCAAGCTCAGAGCCCGCATTGAATCCGAACCAGCCGAACCAGAGAATTCCGACACCAATTAGAACTAGCGGCACGTTGTGTGGAGCGTGCATGCCCTTCGTGAAACCAAAGCGCTTACCTACCACGAGAGCCAGGGCAAGGGCCGACGCCCCGGAAGCGATCTCGACAACTGTTCCGCCCGCGAAATCCATCAGACCGACTTTGGTCGCCAGCCAACCACTCTTTAGGTTGAAAACCCATCCCGCCACTGGGAAGTAAACCAAGAAAGCCCAGAGGGCTGCAAAGACCATCCACGAACCAAACTTCACTCGGTCAGCAATCGCACCACTGATTAGAGCGACGGTGATGACGGCAAAAGTGCCTTGAAAACCAGAGAAAGCGAGATCGAACCCGTCATTGGAGGCCACAGCCGCATCGGTATGCGCCTGCAAGAACAAGTCAGAAAGATTGATGCCGAAAACACCGTCAAAGCCCACAAAACCAGAATCAGCCGCGGTGCCGAAGGAAATTGCGTAACCAAAAACGACCCACATGGTGCCAACAAGGGCCAAAGAACCAAAACTCATCATCATCATGGATACGACGCTCGATGCCCTCACAAGGCCACCGTAGAAAAACGCTAGCCCCGGCGTCATAAATAACACCAGAGCCGAACAGATGATTAGAAACATCGTCTCGTTTGAGTGCAAGGTTTGATTCCTTTCAGATTGGTAGTGCAAACGCACGGAAAGAGGAGGCTCTTTCGAGCCTCCTCAAGCCGAACGTGAAGTTTCTATCCGCGGTCGCTACCGAACGCGTAAGCCTCTTCGCCGTGAACGACGGTGTCGATACCGGCAATTTCGTCCTCGGCCTTGACTCGGAAGCCAATCGTCTTCTCAACGATGAAACCGATTACGAGAGCAAGCACGAAGGAGTAAGCGAGAACCGCACCCGCTCCGATGGCCTGCTTGCCAAGCTGCTCCCAGCTACCCGAGTCGAGTAGACCGATGCCGCGGCCAAAGATTCCGATGAACAGGGTTCCGAAGATTCCGCCCACTAGGTGGATACCAACGACATCCAGTGAGTCATCGAAGCCGAGTGCGAACTTCAGGTCAACGGCCAGAGCACACAGGGCACCCGCGATTACACCCAGAACGAGTCCCCAACCTGGGTCGAGAATGTCACAGGCCGGAGTGATTGCAACCAGACCGGCTACCGCACCCGAACCGGCACCGATCGAGGTTGCCTTGCCGTGCTTGATCTTCTCAACGATGATCCAGCCAAGCATCGCAGCCGCTGGCGCCGACAGAGTGTTGATAAAGGCGATCGATGACAAACCGTTTGCGCTCAGGGCTGAGCCAGCGTTGAAGCCGAACCAACCGAACCAGAGCAGAGCGACACCTAGCAGGGTCAGAGGTACGTTGTGAGGCTGAGTAATGCCCTTCGAGAAACCGAAACGCTTACCCAGTACCAGTGCGAGTGCAAGACCGGCAGCACCAGCGTTGATGTGAACAGCGGTTCCACCGGCGAAGTCGTGTACTCCCATGGCAACGAGCCATCCGCCGTTCTTACCTGAGCCGTCTGCGCCAAAGTTGAACACCCAGTTGGCCACTGGGAAGTAGACGATGGTTGCCCAGATGCCCGCGAACACCATCCAAGCACCGAATTTTGCGCGGTCGGCGATTGCACCGCTGATCAGCGCAACAGTAATGATCGCGAAGGTCGCCTGGAATGCGACAAATGCCATCGATGGGTACGCGCTGTCGCGGCTAGTTGCAAGAGCGTCACTCACCTGGTTACCGAGTAGGAACGATGAGCTGTCGAAACCGAACCAGCCTGGTACACCAACGAAAGTCTTGCTGTCTGAGCTAGCGAACGAAACGGCGTAGCCATAGATAACCCACAGAACACCGATAAGACCGAGCGAACCGAAGCTGAGCATCATCATGCTCACCACGCTCTTGGCCTTGACCATGCCGCCGTAGAAGAATGCGAGACCTGGTGTCATTAGAAGCACCAGCGCCGCCGAAATCAGCACGAATGCTGTGTTTCCTTGATCCACTTGTTTACCTCTCTCTAAGAAAACAAATAGCGCCGGGCTTTCCGGTCACGCCATAAGTTTTGGAGAGAAAAGTTTCAGAACTTCGTTTTAAATGTTTCGGGCTTGTAAAAACTACTGAGACGACATCGCACCGAGGCGACTGATTGCCCGCAGATATTTCTTTCGGTAGCCGCCCTTGAGCATTTCATCCGAAAAACTCTCGGTTACCGGTGTTCCACCGGCGCGGAGGCTGACCTGACGCTCATACAGGCGATCAATCAAAGCGACCCAGCGAAGCGCTTGCACCTGATCGGTCAACTGCCTCACCTCAGTCAGAGCAAGAGCATCAACGTTTTCGACCATGTCTGCGTATTTACTGGGATGCACGGTGGCGAGGTGCTTCAGGAGCGCGTCAAAGTCGTCCACGAACACATTTTTGCCCTCTTCAACCCGATCATGAGCCCATTGCGAAAGGGCATCCGTCGAAAAGGAAGGCACGTGTGCTTCTGTCGGGCGGTGTCGATAATCTTCACCATCGATGCTGAGCATCTTGAACTTGTCGGCCATGGCCGATATCTCGCGAGCAAAATCGGCAGCCGCGAAACGACCCTGGCCCAGCGCATTTGGTGGAGTGTTTGATGTCGTCGCAAATCGGACACCCTTGCTGTCGAGTTCGGTGAGTAGGCGCGACATCATCATCGTGTCACCCGGGTCATCCAATTCGAATTCATCAATACAGATGAGGTCGTACTTGGAGAAAGCCTGGACGGCATTCGCGAAGCCAAGCACGCCGATTAGGCCCGTGTACGCGAGAAAGCTCCCGAAAGCTTTTCGACCCGAAGACGCGTGCCAGATCGATGCCAGCAGGTGAGTTTTACCTACGCCGAAACCCCCGTCCAAATAGAGTCCAGCTTTTACTGGTTCGCGTCTACCGAAAAGAGCTTTGATTCCGGCGGCTTCCTTCAAACCAAGGAACGCCCGCGCCTCGCGAACGGCAGCGGCCTGCGAAGGGAATTTGTCGTCAGGAACATAGTTTTCGAACCGTGCAGCTCGGAATTCACGAGGAGGGACAAGGTGGGCCATCAACTCATCCGTGGTAACCACCGGGTTCAGCTCGGAAATGGAGCGGAACGGTCCAATTATTGCCAATTCTTACCTTTCGCTGGCGATGATTGGCCAGTGCGCTTAACCTTGTCTAAGTAATCCTAAGCAACTAAACAACAGGAGAAGACTGATGCCGGCACCAATCGACTCAAACCCTAAATTTGCTGAGTACGCGCATCCCGAAGTACTAGTCTCTGCTGAGTGGCTGGAGGCCAACCTCGGGGCTGAGGGTCTCGTGATTGTAGAGAGCGACGAAGACGTTCTGCTCTATGAAACCGGCCACATTCCGGGTGCAGTCAAGATTGACTGGCACACCGAATTAAACCAGCCAGTAGTCCGTGACTATCTGGACGGCGAGGAGTTCTCACAGTTGCTCTCTCGCAAGGGAATTAAGCGGGACTCAACCGTCGTTATCTACGGTGACAAGTCGAACTGGTGGGCAGCGTATGCGCTCTGGGTGTTCAAACTGTTTGGCCACGAGGACGTTCGCTTGCTCGATGGTGGTCGCGACAACTGGATTGCTGAAGGGCGAGCCCTAACCCGCGAGGAAACCGTCATCTCGCCTAGCGAGTACCCGGTAATCCAGCGCGACGACTCTAAATTCCGTGCCTTCCGCGACGATGTCTTCAAACACTTTGGGAACCCACTGATCGATGTGCGCTCACCCGAGGAATATTCGGGTGAACGTACACACATGCCGGCCTATCCCGAAGAGGGCGCACTGCGTGGCGGGCACATCCCATCTGCCGCATCGGTTCCATGGGCGAAGGCCGCCGGTGAGAATGGCGTTTTCCGGACAAGGGCCGAGCTGGAGGCAATCTACCTTGACGGCGCGGGACTAACCCCGGGGGCGGATGTCATCGCGTACTGCCGCATTGGAGAGCGCTCAAGCCACACCTGGTTTGTTTTGAAGTACCTGCTTGGCTTCGAGAACGTTCGTAACTATGACGGCAGCTGGACCGAGTGGGGCAGCTTGGTCGGCGCCCCAATCGTAAAGGGCAGCGAGCCGGGCGAAGCTCCAAAGGCTGCCTAATTGCTTCTGACTGATGCAGCAGCTGAACTAGCTGAGGACTTTAATGCAATCTCATTGAAAGACCGATTGCAGCTTTTACTGGAATTTTCTGACCAGCTGCCTGACCTGCCGGCACGTTACGCGGATCATCCAGATTTGCTTGAGCGTGTTGAGGAATGTCAGTCTCCCGTCTATCTTTTCGTTGAAGTCGAAGACGGCATCGTAAACCTGTTTTTCACCGCCCCGGCGGAGGCGCCAACGACGCGTGGTTTCGCTTCAATTCTGAACCAATTGCTAAGTGGTCGCAGAATCGAGGAGGTCTTGACCTTCGACGACGACTATCCGGGCAAGCTCGGGCTCCTCGAAGCGGTTTCGGCACTACGTTTGCGGGGAATGAGTGGCATGCTACGGCGAATCAAGCGTCAGGTTGCCGAGAAGGCTGGCAGTTAGTTGTCCTCGACTTGGTTTGAGGGCATACAGCTCACAAACGGCGTTACCTGGATTCAGGTTGCGGAACCAGTCGGCGAAACTTCGGGCTTGAGAGACTCGTCCGCGACAAAGAATTCGGATCTGATTTCAAACCCCGAGGATCGAGCTCTACTGTTTGCCATGCGAGAGCAAAGTGACGCGATTCTGGTTTCGGCAAAGACAGCAATCGCTGAACATTACCGACCGTCAAAATTCGCGCCCATCTATGTGGTCGATCGCAAGGGGACCTTTACTTCAACCACTGAGGCGACACCAGGTCGTCACGCCATGAAGACTCTTGGTTCGGTAGAAGAAGTTTTTGAACGGCATCCCCCAACGCACTCAAAAATACTTTTGGAAAGCGGCAGGACCATGGCAAAGTCGCTGATTGCCGACGGGCTTGTGACACGCGCCATTGTGGTTGTGGTAACTCCAGTAATCCAGCTGGCAGAAAAAACTTTGACCAGCGTCACGGATTACCTGAACCTGGATGAATACCTCGTTCTAGAAACTTTCGCCGGCAAGGAAAATACAGCCTTCCTGCTGCAGCTCACTTCAAACTTTCGATAAAGAGCAGCCCATCGCGGTTGCGGGACTCGGCGGCGTGGCAGCCGCAAACAAATTCATCGGCTATCTAGGCTTATCTGGATGTTTGATGTCGAGTTGGAATCCCCTGTCGCGCCTGAATTCGCGCTGGCTGTGAAGAGCTTGCACTCGGTTGAAACGCGCAAAGAACTTCACGTGGAGCAAATTCCTGCGCCTGGGAATCTGGCCAGGCATGCCATTGCCTTTGCGGCCCATGTCACCGAAGACCATCAGCAGAGCGGTGATGCCGGCGTTGGTCGACTGGTTTTTCTATGGGATGACGAACCGCAGGAAAACTGGATCGGTCGGTTTCGCGTTGTCTGCTTCGCAAAATCTCCTCTTGAAAGTCACATTGGGCAGGAGGCAGCGAGCTCTGACCTTGCCTGGGATTGGTTGACCACCGCACTTAGAACCAGGCACGCCGAATACGCAGCAGAAGCTGGAACCGCTACGCGAATTCTGTCGGCAGGTTACGGGGCACTGGCACATCAGGACTCTCATGCGGAACTTGAGATGCGAGCGTCTTGGAGTCCACTTGGAGGCGATCTAGCTCCCCATCTAGAGGCCTGGCAAGACCTGATTTGTGTGCTGAGCGGCTATTCACCCTTACCGGAAGGCGTCGCCAGACTTGTCTGAACTAGACGTGGCTGAACTAAAGTCTCCCACTCCCCTGAACCGGCCCAGAGTGGCTGTGGTTCAGGTTGAAACACCCGAACAGGTTGCAACAATGGTGGCAGGCCTGAGGGACGGAACCGGCCCAATTGCCGTGGATGCTGAACGAGCTAGCGGGTTCAGGTATTCGCAGGCGGCATACCTAATTCAGCTACACCGTCGTGATACACCCGTATACCTCGTAGACCCACAGGCTGCGATGACAAACGAGTCATCCAACTTGAAACTCGCCGAGTTCATGGCTTCCCTGCCTTGGATTTTGCACGCGAGCACGCAAGACCTGCCTTGTCTTAGAGAACTCGGACTTCACCCCACCGCGCTGATTGATACCGAACTGGGCAGTCGTCTTGCCGGTTTGCCCAGGGTTGGCCTTGGAGCGGTGGTGGAACACTATCTGGGGCTGGCCCTGGCCAAGGAACACTCTGCGGTGGACTGGAGCACTCGGCCGCTTCCCGATAGCTGGCTTGACTACGCAGCGCTGGACGTTGAGGTTCTCCCAGATCTTGCCGAAGCGCTCTTGAAGGATCTGGAACAAAAATCGAAGAGAGAATTTGCCGAGCAGGAGTTTGCTCACTTGCTCAACTTTTCACCGAAGGAGAAAAAAGCCGACCGTTGGCGGTCGACTTCAGGAGCGCATGCCATCAAATCTGCTCGGGGGCTAGCGATAGCGCGTGAACTTTGGGAAGCGCGTGAGGCTCTCGCCCAAAAACTCGACGTTGCCCCTGGACGCCTGATACCGGACTCGAGCATTGTGTTCGTGGCATCCGAACCCCCTCGCACCAAGAGTGAGCTGGCCGGCGCGAAGTCTTTTAATGGGAGGGCTTCACGAACCTATCTGGACACCTGGTGGCAGGCTATTCAGAACGGACTGGCAACGAACGATTTGCCGGCCTTGAAGGTGCCCGCAACGGGAATTCCAAATCACCGCATCTGGCCAAACCGATTCCCCGAGGCTGATGCTCGCCTAAAGGCTGCCAAGCCGATAATTCAAGGGTTGTCCGAAGAATACGGAATACCAGCCGAGAACATCTTGACACCCGATTTTTTGAGGCAATTGTGCTGGAACTACGGCCAATCAGGCCTTGAAGTAAATGAATTTCTTGCGAATCTAGGCGCTCGACCCTGGCAGGTGGCTCTGGTATCAAGGCCGTTGGAACAGGCTCTAGACGGCGCTATGCCTGCGGCCGCGCGTGAGGAATACGCTGACCCGTCACTTGCAGAATAATCTGCTCGGCAACCGCATCCGCGGTTAGGCCAACTCGCTCGAGAATTTCGTCTCTAGTTGCGTGCTCGAGAAATTCATCTGGCAAACCGAGCTCGGTTAGGGCCGTGTCAATTTGGGCATCACGAAGGTCTTGACGCACGCGCGTGCCGATACCGCCAACTTTTACACCGTCCTCAATAGTGACCACGAGGCGATGCTCCGCGGCCATAGCGAGAACCGATTTGGCCACCGGAACGATCCAGCGTGGATCAATCACGGTGCATCCGATTCCACGACCGCTGAGAATCTCGGCCGCATCGAGAGCCACCCGTGACATCGCACCGACACCGAGCAGGAGCACGTCCTTGGCGGAGTCCTCTCTGAGAACATCTACGCCGTCGTGAGTGCGACGAATCGCTTCAATCTGGGAGCTCACCGACCCCTTGCCGAATCGAATCATGGTTGGAGCATCATCGATGTCCACCGCTTCTCGAAGCACCTCGCGGAGCCGATCAGCATCACGCGGCGCGGCGATTTTGATACCTGGAACTACCTGGAATACGGCGAGATCCCACATGCCGTGATGTGAAGCACCATCTGGACCGGTGACACCGGCTCGATCCAAGACAAAAGTCACGCCCTCGTGGTGAAGGGCGACATCCATCAACACCTGGTCGAAAGCTCGATTCATAAAAGTTGCGTACACCGCGACCACCGGGTGAAGCCCCCCGTACGCCATGCCGGCTGCGCTGGCAACCGCATGCTGTTCGGCGATGCCAACGTCAAAGACGCGATCGGGGAATCGTTCAGCAAACTTGTGCAATCCCACGGGCTTCTGCATCGCTCCGGTGATTCCGACAATTCTCGAATTTTGCTCTGCGAGAGCCACGATTTCATCGGCAAATACACCGGTCCATGAGGGGCCGCTACTTAGTTCGAGAGACTCCCCCGTTGTTGGGTCAATCTGTCCGACCGCGTGGAACTGGTCGTCCTCGTGCAGCATGGCTGGGTCGTAACCCTTGCCCTTTTGGGTAATAACGTGAACCAGGGCGGGTTGGGCGTACTTCTTGGCTTGCTTCAAAGCCTCTTCCACCGCGAGCAAATCGTGGCCATCGATTGGTCCGATGTACTTTATGTCAAGGTTTGGAAACATTCCTTGCGGAACAACAGAGCCGAAAAGCCCCTTGCCCGCAGACCTAATTGCACGGTAAGTCCAGCGCCCCAACGTTCCGAATTTAGCGAAAAATGAAGCGGACCAGCGATAGAGCCGGCGATAGGTAGGAACGGTTCGAATGGTATTTAGGTACCGAGCCAATCCACCGATGGTCGGAGCGTAGGAGCGCCCGTTGTCATTGACGATAATCACCAGTCGCCGGTTGTTGTCGTCGGTGATGTTGTTTAGGGCCTCCCAGGTCATACCGCCGGTGAGGGCGCCGTCCCCGATAACTGCGACCGTGTGGCGATCCGATTGCCCGGTCAAACGGTATGCCTTAGCAATGCCGTCGGCCCAGGAAAGCGAGCTGGACGCGTGAGACGATTCCACCACGTCATGAGGTGATTCTGAGCGCTGCGGGTAGCCCGCGAGCCCATCCTTCTGACGAAGGGTTGAAAAGTCCTTACGCCCGGTCAACAACTTGTGGACGTAGGACTGGTGCCCCGTGTCGAAGATGATTGCATCTCGCGGAGAATCAAAAACTCGATGAATCGCGAGAGTTGTTTCAACTATGCCGAGGTTGGGTCCGAGGTGTCCGCCAGTTTTTGCAACCGAACTCACCAGATACGCACGAATCTCGCTCGCCAATTCGACCAATTCGGATTGCGATAGCGCATCCAAATCTCTAGGTGAATTGATTCTGCCGAGAAGGTTCATAGTGATAACAATCCCGCAGGACCGCTTAACCTTCCGCTAAGCGACCAAGCTGCGGAGTACGTACTGGAGGATTCCACCGTTGCGGTAGTAGTCGGCTTCTCCAGGAGTATCGATTCGAACAATGGCGTCGAACTCAACAACTGGCTTGCCAGCCGGCGAGTGCGCGGTCGGCTTAGCAACTACGTGAACGGTCTTTGGAGTAACCCCGTCGTTTAGCGCGGTGACACCCGTGATCGAGATCTCCTCGGTGCCATCGAGGCCAAGTGAGTCAGCCGATGCTCCATTCGGGAACTGCAGCGGCAACACGCCCATACCAATCAAGTTTGAACGGTGGATGCGCTCGAATGACTCGGCGATAACGGCTGAAACACCCAATAGTCGAGTGCCCTTCGCTGCCCAGTCACGAGACGAGCCCGAACCGTATTCCTTGCCGCCGAAAATCACCAACGGAGTCCCTGCAGCCTGGTAGTTGACCGAGGCGTCGTAGATAAACGCCTGCGGACCATCGGCCTGAGTGAAGTCGCGGGTGTAACCACCCTCAACGCCATCCAGCAGCTGGTTCTTGAGTCGAATGTTGGCGAAGGTACCGCGAATCATGATTTCGTGGTTTCCACGTCGCGAGCCGTAGCTGTTGAAGTCGACACGCGAAACACCGTGCTCGCTCAGGTACTTTCCTGCTGGCGAATCGGCCTTGATCGAGCCAGCGGGGCTGATGTGGTCAGTGGTAACCGAGTCACCCAGCTTTGCCAGTACGCGTGCGCCGGCGATGTCGGTCACAGGGTCAGGTTGAGCCTTCATTCCGTCGAAGTAAGGCGCCTTGCGAACATAGGTGGATGCGTCATCCCACTCAAAGGTTGCACCCTCTGGGGTCGGCAGTGAGCGCCAACGAGCATCGCCATCGAAGACGGATGCGTACTGCGACTTGAACATGTCACTGTTGATCGAGTTATCGATAGTCGACTGGACTTCTTCAGCGGTCGGCCAGATGTCTCGCAAAAACACGTCGTTGCCCGACTCATCCTGACCAAGCGCATCGGTTTCGAAATCGAAGTCCATGGTTCCGGCCAATGCGTAAGCGATAACCAGAGGTGGTGACGCAAGGTAGTTCATCTTGACGTCTGGGCTGATGCGACCCTCGAAGTTGCGGTTACCCGATAGAACTGCGGTCACGGCAAGGTCGTTGTCATTGATTGCTTGACTGATTTCATCGGCCAGAGGACCCGAGTTTCCGATACAGGTAGCGCAACCGTAACCGACAAGGTTGAAGCCCAAGGCATCTAGGTCAGCGGTCAATCCGGCCTTGTCGTAGTACTCGGTTACGACCTTCGAGCCAGGAGCAAGAGAGGTTTTGACCCATGGCTTGGCCTTGAGCCCCTTGGCGACAGCCTTTCGGGCGACTAGGCCTGCGGCTAGCATGACCGAAGGGTTCGAGGTGTTGGTGCAAGAGGTGATCGATGCGATCGTCACGTGACCGTGATCAAGCTCAAAGTCACGTCCCGAGACCTTGACCGCCTTACTCTGCTCCGGCGCATAGCTAGGCAGCACGCTCTCAAAGCTCTCCTTAGCCTTCGACAAGACGATTCGGTCTTGTGGACGCTTCGGTCCGGCAATCGATGGAACGACGGTTGACAGGTCAAGGGTGAGGTATTCGCTGTAGCGAGGTTCGATCGATGGATCGTGCCAGAGTCCCTGTGCCTTGCAATAGGCCTCGACGAGGTCGAGCTGCTCCTGGCTGCGGCCGGTGGTGCGCAGGTAGTCGATGGTGACCGAGTCAATCGGGAAGATAGCCACGGTTGAACCAAACTCTGGTGACATGTTTCCGATAGTGGCACGGTTGGCGAGCGGTACAGAGCTAACGCCCTCCCCGTAGAACTCAACAAACTTGCCCACCACACCGTGCTTGCGAAGCATCTCAGTGATAGTCAGAACCACGTCAGTCGCCGTTACACCAGTGTTGATGGCGCCGGTCAGCTTGAATCCAACAACCTTCGGGATGAGCATTGACACAGGCTGACCGAGCATCGCTGCCTCGGCTTCGATGCCACCTACACCCCAGCCGAGGACGCCAAGACCGTTGACCATCGTGGTGTGTGAGTCGGTTCCAACGCAGCTGTCAGGGTATGCCTGCAGCTCGCCGTTGACCTCGCGAGCCATTACGACTCGAGCCAGATACTCGATGTTTACCTGGTGGACGATACCGGTGCCTGGTGGAACGACCTTGAATTCTTCGAAAGCGGTTTGACCCCAGCGCAAAAACTGGTAGCGCTCACCGTTTCGCTGGTACTCCAGCTCTACGTTCTTTTCGAAGGCATCTGGGCTTCCCGCAACGTCAATCTGGACCGAGTGGTCGATGACTAGCTCTGCTGGTGCCAATGGATTGATGCGCTTTGGGTCGCCACCGAGGGCGGCCACGGCTTCACGCATGGTAGCAAGGTCAACCACGCATGGCACACCGGTGAAGTCCTGCATGATCACGCGTGCAGGGGTGAATTGAATCTCTGTGTCTGGTTCTGCAGCGGCGTCCCAGTTGGCGAGTGCCTCGATCTGGGCAGCGGTAACGTTTGCGCCGTCCTCGGTTCTGAGCAAGTTCTCAAGCAGAATCTTGAGGCTGTAAGGGAGCGTCTTCGAATCGACTGAATTCAACTTAAAGATTCGGTAGTTTTTTCCGCCGACTTCGAGAATTTCTGCCGCCCCGAAACTGTTCACCTTGGACATTTAGTCCGCTCCTAACTCATTAGCTGCTTCGCTACCGCACAAATCTATCAGTTTGACCGCTCTGAGATGACTCGCCGAACCAATAGCCACGCCGTCCAGAGGGCAATCGCGTAGAGCGGATAACCGAGCACAATCTTGGTCACCGCGAGAGCGGCAATCTCATTCGCCAAGTACAACGGCACCTCAACTGCAAGTCGAATCGCGAAAACGGAAGTCAGGACCAGTGTTGCGGCTGTGAATAGCTTCATCTCGCGAGGTTTCTTGCGCCAACTGGTGCCCTCGCCAATTAGGAAGCCAAGCAATAGACCAACGACCGGCCACCGGACGAGCACCGAGATGAGAAGAGGTATCAGGTAGGCAAGATTGGTTATGAATCCGGGGATGAAGTACTCGCGTGTGCTGCCGCTGCTGAGCGCCATCCAGGCTGACAAACCAGCCACCGCTCCACCGAACAGAACCTGCATGAGCGAACCCCGTTTGGCGAGGCGATACACACCGAAGAACAGCACGGGAAGGATGGCCAAGCCGATCGAAACTTGCGGATTTCGCCAGATTACCCAAGTAATCATGAATAGCGTGCTCGGCAACAAGGATTCGATGAGCCCCAGCCGGCCGCCTACGGTTGCCAGCAGAGATGTCGCATCCATCTGGATGCCATCAGAGTCGACTCGAAGGCCGAGTTTTGCCGCTCTCGAGACCTGCTCGTCAGCGTGGGGTTTGTTGACTTCTTGCATCAGACGAGTGGAACAAAGGTGCTCTGGCCTGGAATCACAATCGGCAACAAATCCTTTGGCGGCATAGGCACTTCGTCCCGGTGAACAACAACGGATCGAATCAGGTCGTCAGCGTCAGCAGCAGCCTTTGGATCGGTGAGTGCGGCTCCCGAAATGACTCCGCGCAAAAACCACCTTGGTCCGTCAACACCCACAAAACGAGCTAAACGCGTACCAATCTGCTGACCGGATTCATTCGTGACCGGCAGCTTGGCTACCAATTCGGCGCCGAGCGAGCCAATTCGTTCTTCCACGATTCCGCCCTGGGCCGAGATCGAACCGGCCAGCTGGTCCTTCACCTCAAGCCATACTCCCTCCGAGCGAGGAGCAGCGAAAGCCTGAAGCTGGATGCTCCAGTCACCGGTGTCAAGCGTTACGGCAATCGGTTTACCGGTTGCTTCTTCTACCTCAAGCTTGACCGCGATTGAATCAATAGCAGGCACGCGAATCGACCCGAGGTCGATGAATGGGGCCTCGTGACGAAGTTCAGTTGAGTCGAGAGGGCCGGCAGTGGATCGATCAAGCGGGGCTGATTTTGGGTACGCGGTCATCTTCTACTTCGTTCCTGAAGAGCCGAAACCGGTCTCTCCTCGTTCGCTTCCAGGTAGTTCATCCACCTGCAAGAACTGTGCCTTCTCAAACTTCTGAATGACTAGCTGAGCGATGCGGTCTCCGCGCGTGATGGCAAAATCTTGATCCGAGGTGTTCAGAAGCGTAACCATGATCTCGCCGCGGTAACCGGCGTCCACGGTGCCGGGAGCGTTGAGAACCGTGATGCCGTGCTTGGCCGCCAAACCTGAGCGTGGGTGAACCAACCCGACGTAGCCATCTGGCAAGGCAATTGAAACGCCGGTTCGGACGAGCAATCTCATACCAGCTTTCAAAACCGCATCTTCGGTGCTTCGCAGGTCGGCACCCGCGTCGCCAGGCTTTGCGTAAACCGGTTCAAAACCAGGCTCCGCCTTCAATAAAACAGCAACATCGCTCATGGGCATTCAGCGTAATCTAGAAGCGATGAACAGCGCAGCAGGCACCGAAACTTATCGGGAATTTCTTTACCCATCCGTCAACACCTTTATGTCGATCGCGATTGTGTTTCCCACCATTTGGCTAACGCTCTATCCCTGGAATCGCGAGCTAGGTCTACTGTTTGGAGCAATCGCGTCACTCGCGCTGTTGTGTTTGGCCTTGCTTCGCGCTCCGAGCATTTCGGTTACGGACACCAACTTCAGAGTTGGCAAAGTCAGTATTCCTCGAGCTGAAATTGGCGCAATCGAGGTGCTCAAGGATGAGGCTTCACGACATGCAAGAGGCCCGGGGCTAGACCCAAAGGCTTATGTCCTATTCAGGGGAACAACCCGCAACCTCGTACGAGTTCACCTGGTGAGTGCGGTCGATCCGACTCCGTACTGGCTTGTTTCGAGTCGAAAGCCTGAGCAGTTAGCGGCCGCACTGGGCGCCTAGCGAGACGATTGGTTGTTAGCCGGCACACTCGGTGCACAACTTGCCGTACTTGCCCTTTTCCGGCGACAGCATGCTGTGGTGCTTGACGATGAAGCACTCGCTGCAGGTGAATTCGTCAT
>JAGWTM010000084.1 GCA_028868975.1 Actinomycetales bacterium | reverse complement strand
CGGTTAGATTAGTGCGGTGACCGACCCATCACCCACCTCGCTAATCAAGAATCGTAATTTCCGCTTTTTATGGGCTGGCCAGACGGTCAGCGCCATTGGCGATCAAATGTCGGGCCTGGCCCTTCCGGTTCTTGCAGTGCTGATGCTCAATGCGAGCGAATGGCAAATCGGCCTGATGAATGCGGCCGGACTCAGCGCGTTTTTGCTGATTGGTCTACCGGCCGGCGCATGGGTCGATCGCTGGGTCAAACGACGCGTCATGATTTGGGCCGATGTTGTACGCATGGTCACTGTCTTGAGTGTCCCGATTGTCTACTTCACCGGGCACCTGACGATGTGGTACGTGATTGCGACTGCGGCAGTCATGAGCGTCGCTGCGGTTTTCTTCGATGTGTCGTACCAAAGTGTCCTGCCCCTGATGTTGCCAAAGCAGCAAATGGCTCAGGCTAATTCCGCGCTCGAAACGACCGCCCAGACCTCATCGGTCGCCGGCCCGGCTGTCATAGGTTTTTTGCTCACCGTGCTCAAAGCACCGCTACTGCTGTTTTTTGACGCGCTCTCGTTCTTGGTTAGTTGGGTTTCGCTTGCTGCCATGAAAGTGGATGAGTCACCCTCGCCTAAGGCTGATCGTCAGCCGCTGCGCAAAGAGATTTCCGAGGGTGTTCGGTTTGTCGTGAAACACCCGCTAATCAGCCGAATCACCGCAACCACCTCAATCAGCAATTTCTTCAGCTCAGCCACTACAACGCTGATGCCGATTTTGGTTTTGCGCACAATGCAAGTGCCCGCCCCAATTTACGGACTGATGTTCACCGCGGCAGCAATCGGTGGATTACTAGGTGCTATTTCGGCGGCAAAACTCGGCAAAATCGTCGGACAGGGCAATCTCGTCATCTCATCCATCGCGCTTAGTAGCCTTGCCGGTTTCGCTTTCCCGATTGCGGCAACGATGAACATGCCGTCGATTGGTGTGCCGCTCATCATTGCGGCTGAGGCAGTTATTGCCTTCTCAAGCCTGGTTTACAACATCACCCAGGTCAGTGCCCGCCAGGCTCTGTGTCCAGAACATCTTCTCGGGCGAATGAATGCTTCCATACGTTTCTTTGTTTGGGGTGTTATGCCAATCAGCGCTATTTCTGCGGGAGCGCTTGCAACCGCCTTCGGAGTTATTCCGGTCATGCTGGTAGCGGCACTCGGCGCAACGACCGCGGTCGGATTCGTGTTTTTCTCACCGCTGCGCGGAATGCGCGACATCGTCGAAGAGGGCCAGAAGTTTCAGGTCGTTGACTAATTGGCGAGAATAAACCGGGATGGCGCACTGCGAGCTCTCAGGCATCGCAATTTCCGCCTGCTTTTTCCAGCGAATGTCCTCTCAAACATCGGCACTTGGGCGCAACGCGTGGCTCAAGATTGGCTCGTCCTTGAACTCACCCACAGCGCCAACCTGCTCGGATTAGTCACTGCCCTGCAATTTCTTCCGTCGTTGTTGCTCAGCCTTTACGGCGGGGTGCTGGCTGATCGCTTCGACAAGCGAAATCTGCTGATCTTCACCAACATTGGCGCGGGTCTCGGCTCAGCCCTGATGGGAACCCTGGTTATTACCGGAGCCATTCAGGTCTGGGAGGTCTGCCTTCTAGCCTTTGCCGTCGGAATTTTCAGCGCTTTGGACGCCCCAGTGCGCACGGCGTTCAACTCTGAACTGGTTGGTGATTCCGACATCGCCAGTGCAATCAGCCTCAATTCGGCGACTTTCAATGCCGGGCGCCTTGTCGGCCCTGCCCTGTCCGGCCTTCTGATCGTTGCTTTCGGCACCGGTCCTTCCTTCCTCGTCAACTCCTTGAGCTATGTGTTTGTCGTGGTCGCTCTCCTGATGATGCGCCCACACGAATTGCACATCAAGGTGAAACCGAATAGCACTGCCAAACTGCGCACGGCACTCACCTACGTACGCAATCAACGCCAAATCTTTTTGGTGATGGTTGCGGTTTTCTTTGCCACAACGTTTGGTTTGAACTTTCAGATCTTCACGGCGCTTATGGCGACCAAGGAGTTTGGCAAAGGCCCAGCCGAATTTGGCCTTCTCGGAAGCGTTTTGGCCATCGGCTCGTTCAGCGGAGTGTTGATTTCTGCGCGCCTGGAGCGATTCCGAGTGCCAAAAGTTGTGATGCTGGGTGCGATGGCCTTCGGACTCCTGCTGATTGCGACAGCCTGGATGCCCAGCTATGCAACGTATGCGCTATCGCTACCGCTGGTTGGGGGCGTAGCACTGATGACATTGATTTCGGCAAATTCATACGTGCAAACTCACTGCGAGCCGCACCTTCGCGGACGCGTAATGGGCATCTACCTGCTCATCTTCATGGGGGGAACCCCAATCGGCTCCCCCCTGATCGGCATGCTGACTGAAGCAATTGGCATTCGACTCACCATCACGATTTGTGGAATCATCGTGGCGGCTGCGGGAGCTCTCCTTTTTGTAATTCTGCGCAGGGCAAGCCGCCAGGAGGCAAACACACCAAGCACTGCATCGGGCGACTCCGAATCCCGAGTTGCGCCATCGCAGCACAAACGCGGTGAATTAGAAGATCCTCATCCCGAGACAGGATCGATTCGTGCTCTCGTGGACTGAGGTCGAGAGCATCGCTGGTCAGATTGACGGCCTGCAATTATTCGAGGGTGCCCAACGGAGCTGGATTGTCAACGGCAAAACAGCTGCCTGGGAACGCCCGTTGAGCAAAAAGGATTTGGCTGCCTTGGGCGCATCCGCACCAAATGGACCCGTGCTGGCCATACACACCGTCGATTTACCGACCAAGCTAGCTTGGATTGAAACCGAACCGGACAGCTGTTTTGATAGCCCTCATTTCAAGGGTTATCCGGCAGTTTTGGTAAATCTAGACACAGCGGACGCCCAAGTCGTCTTCGAGCTTCTCGCAGAAGCCGCTGATTTGTAATTCGCAAATCTCAGGTTGCGACAGCCGGTCGCCCAAGCACTAACAGGAGTGGCCAATCTGGCCGTTAAACGAAAAATCCTCCCTTTCGGGAGGATTTTCCATTTTTGTGGAGACTAGGGGGGTCGAACCCCTGACCCCCTGCTTGCAAAGCAGGTGCTCTACCAACTGAGCTAAGTCCCCGTTCGGAAGGCCGTCTCCGATGGAGAAGAACTTCCTGGTGGGCCTAGGAGGACTTGAACCTCCGACCTCTTCATTATCAGTGAAGCGCTCTAACCACCTGAGCTATAGGCCCGTGTAGCCTTCACAAAGTTACACGATTT
>JAGWTM010000027.1 GCA_028868975.1 Actinomycetales bacterium | reverse complement strand
GGCGGCGGTTCGCAGGGATGCGTAAAAGTCCGCACCTTGAGCAAGGTGAAGACGGCGGCGAATTCCAGCGGTATCGACAAATCGCCACACTTTTCCGGCGAGCTCAACTTGCTCATCGATTGGATCTCTGGTGGTGCCGGCTAGGTCGTTTACAACCGCTCGCTCGGAACCAACCGCCTTATTGAGCAGAGACGATTTTCCGACGTTTGGACGTCCAATTAGAGCAACGCGTCTTGGGCCGCCGAGTTCATTCTTGGCCACCGCAGACACTTCAGGCAGTGCCGCCATCGCCGCATCAAGCATGTCGGCGACGCCGCGTCCGTGGACAGCCGAAACTGGATACGGCTGGCCTAGTCCGAGCGACCAAAGGCTGGCTGCTTCCGGCTCCTGACGAGCGTCATCAACCTTGTTTGCAACCAAGATCACGGGTTTCTTGCTGGCGCGCAGCAATTTGACTACCCGTTCGTCGGTGCTGGTCGGGCCGACATTGGCGTCTACAACAAAAAGAATTGCATCTGAGAGTTCTATCGCGATCTCTGACTGCAATGCCACCGATCGATCGATTCCCTTGGCGTCTGGTTCCCAACCGCCGGTGTCGACCAGGGTAAATTTGCGGCCATTCCAATCGGCCTTGTAAGAAACACGGTCACGAGTAACACCCGGCTTGTCTTCAACGACAGCCTCGCGACGCCCCAGGATTCTGTTTACCAGTGCCGATTTGCCGACATTCGGTCGACCGACAATTGCAAGCACAGGTAGAGCTGGCAAAACTTTGTACTCGCCCTGGTAGCCAAAATCGCCCTCGAGTAGTTCGATGTCTTCTGCATCGAGTTCGTACTCGGCGAGGCCAGCCCGAAGCGCATTCGCGCGAAGTTCTTCCTCGTCAGGGGTTAGCGACTCGAGGCGAGCCGCAAATTCCTCGCTGTCAAAGTCATAGTCGGTGTCGTCATCCACCAGCTGGCCCACTGGAGCACTTGATTCGTCATCTCCGTCGAATTCGGACTCGTCAACCTCGATGAAGTCCTCTTCGGGATTCCCGTAGGTGTACGTGACCTCGACCTCATCGAAGTCGTCGTTCTTCTTGCTCATTTGTCCCTCGCTCGCCTACTCAGCGAGTCCACGCTCAATTAGTTCACGAATGGCCGCAACGGTTTCCGTGAAATTTAGTTCGGTCGAATCGACCAGGATTACCCCTGGTGCCGGTGACATGAAGTCGACGACCTTTGAATCGCTCTGGTCGCGTTGAGAAACCTGTCGGTGCACATCGGCTGCAACCTGCGGATCCAACTCCGCGGAGCGTCTCTTAAGTCTAACCTCTTCGCTCGCAGTTAGCAGTAGTCGGATTTTCGCATCCGGAGCAACCACCGTAGTGATGTCACGGCCCTCGACTACGACCCCGGCTCGATCGGAGTTCTCAACGAGGTCGCGAGTCAGGCTTTTCATAAAGGTTCGAATTTCTGGAATTCGAGCCACACTGCTCACAAACTCCGCCACGCGCTGTTCTCGAATCGCGTCGGTCACATCCGTATCTCCGACTCTCACCCAGAAGTCGTCTGGGTCCGTAGAGATGGAGTATGCGAATTCCTGCCGAAGATCGCGATGCGCGAGCGTGTCAAGTTCAAAGGCCCCCTCAAGCACCGCCCAGGCAAGGGCGCGGTATGCGGCTCCGGTGTCGAGGTAGCCGAATCCGAGCTCCCTAGCGACCTGCTTAGATACGCTCGATTTTCCGGAACCTGCTGGTCCATCGATTGCGATAATCTCGGTCATCCGGCGATTCGCCACCCTCGTTCAATCAGTTCGGCGCTGAGCTTGTCGATCACCGCTGGCATCACGTAAAGCTCGACCAATCCCACCTGAGCGCTCGGCGAATGCTCGAGCTTCAACTCTTCGATGTTGACGCCGATTTCTCCAACTTCATTGAAAAGCCGGCCCAGCTCACCCGGGCGGTCCTCAATCATCACAATCAGCGGAGCGTATTCGGTGTGTTTTCCACCGTGTTTGCCCGGGATGCGCTCGACACCAAGATTGCCAGATTCGAGTGTGCGCCCAACAGTGGCCAAGGCTCCCGGCGCATCTAAATCGTCTAGCGCGCTAACGAGTTTCTGAAGATCATCGGCAAAGTCGCGTAAAACCGCTGCGACTGGTTTCGCGTTGGCACCCAAAATCTGCATCCATAGTTTGGGATCACTGGCTGCAATTCGCGTTGTGTCGCGAAGGCCCTGCCCAGCCAGAGCAACGTCGGAGCCTTCAGCTTCCACGAGGCGAGCAGCCAGCAGGCTCGAGATCAGCTGCGGCACGTGCGACACGAGGGCAACCGCTCGATCATGTTCGGCCGCTGGGACCGTAACCGGAGCAGCTCCAAGGTCAAGCGCCAAATTTTCGACCAACTGAATAGTTCGGCTCGAGTTATGCCCATTTGGCGATATCACCCATGGCCGGCTGAGGAACAAATCGGCACGACCTGAGATTGCTCCACCACGCTCTCGTCCGGCCATGGGGTGCGAACCCACATACCTGGTTAGGTCGGCGCCAGCTTCTTCAAGCTCCTGCAGCACCGACTGTTTCACGCTGGCGACATCCGTGACCACAGCTCCGGGGAACATGGCAAGCTCTTGCGCAACCACCTTGGCAGTCACATCTGGAGGTACGCAAACGACCACTAGTTCAGGCTTTTCGCCGGCTTTAGCTGGTCGCCCTGCTCCGTAGTCGATGGCCAGTTTTTGGTTTGCCGGTGAGGCGTCCTCGATGCTGACTTCAATGCCAAGTTTGGTCAAAGCCAATCCGATGGATGTGCCCAGTAAACCGGCACCTACTACTCGGACAGCCCCTTTGAGCCGAGCCGAATTCACTGGGCCAGGTCCAATCGCAGTGCCGTTGCGCCACGAAGGTAAACATGCTGAATTTCGCCACGCTGCTTGTCGGTCTCGACATTGATCATGATGCGAATTACTCGAGGCAAGGCATGTTTGACGTTCATCTCGACGAAGCACATCAGAGGAACATCACCTAGACCAAGCTCGCGTGCGGCGAGCGCAGGAAACTCACTGGTGATGTCAGGAGTCGCTGTGAAAAGAATAGAGATGAGCTGTGACGGGTCGATGGCGTTAGCGTGCAGAGTCTTAGAAATAAGTTCCGCCGTCGCTTTGAGCAAGTGCTCACGTTCATCCGTGTCGAGTTGGATTGCACCTCGAATTGCACGCACTGCCATGATTACCGTTTCTTGGTTTTGGGTTTAGATGGTTGGACTCGCTTTTTGCCTGGTCTCACCTGTTCGGGGCGTGGGGTTCGAGCGTTCTTTCCATCGGCAGCCTTCAATAGCGCGCCGACTTCCATTTTATTCAACTGGCGAACATCGCCTGGCCTGAGCGTGCCTAGGTGGATTGGTCCAAATTGCTTCCTCACCAGACCCCTGACCGGGTGCCCAACCGCTTCAAGCATGCGTCGAACAATTCGGTTTCGGCCCGAGTGCAGAACGATTTCAACCAGGGTCTCGTCACCCTTGTGGTCGATGATGTGCGCCTTATCGGCAGCGATCTCCCCATCTTCGAGCTCAATTCCATCCAAGAGCTGTTGAATCACGCTTAGCGGCATGATGCCGGCGACTCGAGCAACATAGGTCTTGGTAACACCAAATCTCGGGTGAGCCAACTTGTTAGCCAAATCACCGTCGTTTGTGAGCAACAGAAGACCGGTGGTTTCTGCGTCCAGACGCCCAACGTTGTAAACGTGATCGTAATCCAGCACAAACTGTTGCAAATCTGGCCGGCCCATGTCGTCGTTCATCGAGCTGACCACACCCGCGGGCTTGTTCAGAGCGAGGTAGACACGGGTTGTGTCGAACTGGATAGGCGTACCGTTGACGGTGACTTTGTCTACCGCGGTGTCAACCCGGCTACCCAGCTCGGTAACTACTCGACCATTGACTTTGACCTTGCCACGAGTGATCAATTCCTCGCAAACACGTCGTGATGCCACACCTGCGTGGGCCATAGCTTTTTGAAGCCTCATGACCGAACTTGACTCAGCCGATTCGGAGTCTTCAGGCACTCGTTCAGGGGCTGGTTCGAACTCGTAATCTTCGTTATTCATCAAAATTCGCCGTCGGATCTGGAAGGTATGGGCTAATCGCCGGCAACTCTTCGAGTGAATTAATGCCGAGAAGTTCGAGCATCAATGGTGTGGTCCCATAGTTGATTGCGCCTGTTTCGGCATCCGTGTATAGCTCGGTGATCAATCCGCGACTGATGAGCGTGCGTACGACCGAATCGACGTTGACACCACGAATGGATGCCACCTGCCCACGTGATATCGGCTGCTTGTAGGCGATTACCGCCAGCGTCTCCAACGCGGCCTGGCTCAACTTTGTCGGATTCTCGTTTGCCACAAACAATTTGACAGCCCAGTCAAATTCCTGTCGCACAAATACGCGCCAGCCTCCGCCTACCTCGCGGAGTTCAAAACCGCGAACCGGACCGCCGTTTAGTCCGTCGTAATCGTCTCGCAGGGCGAGGACCGCCTCTCGAATTTCCGCGACGGGAAGTTCGAGCGACCCGGCCAGCACAACGAGCGATAGTGGCGAGTCCGCGACCATCAGAACGGCCTCGATGGCCGCTCTTAGGTTTTCGTTGTGAGTTTCGAGAATCTTGGAATTCTCATCTCTGGTGTCGTCAGGCGTCATATTCTGCTCCGAGGTTCGCTAATTGGCTCTCATCAAAGTTTTCTGCACGCCAGACAATGACGAGATCGGCTAGCGGCGCCTCCTGCTCAAATGAAATCGCCATCAATCGATAAAGTTCCAAAACTGAGAGGAATCTTGCGATTACTACCGCTTTGTCCTTGACCTGAGCGATGACTTCTCTGAAGGTCATCCCGCCTGATTGGCGTAAGAGCTTGGCAACCTCGAATGCCTGCTCGCGAATACTGACTCGCGGGGCGTGCAAGTGAGTGAGCCCGACACTCGGTATTTCGCGCGGTGTCATGGTGTCTTCTGCAAGTTTTGCGAATTCGTTTAGAGAAAGCGTCCAAACCAACTCTGGCTTGGCATCTCTAAATCTTTCCTCGATAAGCACATCCCTGGGTATGCGCTCTGCCTCAAGACCTAGGGCAGTTGCAAACCAGGTCGAGATTTCCTTGAAAGCCTTGTACTGCAGAAGTTTTGCAAACAAAAGATCGCGCGCTTCGAGAAGGGCTACGTCTTCGGCATCAACGACTTCGCCTCGAGGCAAAAGCCCAGCAATTTTGAGGTCAAGCAACGTGGCCGCGATGACCAGAAACTCGCTAGCCTGATCGAGCTCCTCCTGCTCATCCAGACCCTTTAGATAGGCGATGAATTCATCGGTGACCCGGGACAGCGAAATTTCGGTGATGTCCAACTCATGTTTGGAAATGAGCGACAGCAGAAGGTCAAACGGTCCTTCAAAATTGCCAAGGCTGAGTTCGAAACCCGAACTCTTTTCAGGGGCTTCGACTAGCTCAGGGTTATGGGGCACAACCACGCGAGACCAGCTCTCTCGCTACGGTGCGATATGCCTCAGCGGCAGCCGAGCTCGGAGCAAATCCGGTGATAGGCAAACCAGCCGCGGTTGCGTCCGGGAACTTGACTGTGCGATTGATGACGCTCTTGAAGAGCTTGTCACCGTAGCGTTCACGAACACGCTCCAGCACCTCATGCGAGTGCAGAGTGCGCGGATCGTACATGGTCGCCAGAATGCCGTCGAGATTCAAAGTCGGGTTCAGCAAGGCACGAACCTTGTTGATGATGCCCTCAAGAATTGCAACGCCGCGAAGCGCGAAGAACTCGGTTGCTAGCGGAATAATCACGCCATGCGCGGCAGTGAGTGCATTCACGGTGAGCAGGCCGAGTGAAGGCTGGCAATCGATGATGACGACGTCGTAATCGTCGGCGATTTGGCGAATCAATCCAGCCAGGATGCGCTCGCGCGAAATCGCATTTACCAACTCCATCTCGGCAGCCGATAGATCGATGTTGGCGGGAATCAGGTCTAGGTTGGCGATGCTGGTGTGCAGGATAGTCGAACGGGTGTCGGTAATTTCACCCTTCATCAGCTCATAAATAGTGCTGCCCTCGTGAGTGTGAAAACCCAGTCCGGCGGTGAGAGCACCCTGCGGGTCAAAATCGATGAGCAGTACTTTTCGGCCGTACTCTGCAAGCGACGCAGCAAGGTTGATTGTGGTGGTGGTCTTACCGACGCCACCCTTCTGGTTGCACATCGCAATAACTCGCGCTGGACCGTGGCTTGCTAGCGGTTTTGGCGTCGGGAAGCGAGTGTCCTTTTCGGTCTTGGCCATGGCTTCCTCCCCTGTCGTAGATTGCTAATAGCCTACCTATTTGCGCGCTCTGGGGTGTGCAGTAGCGTACATTTCGCGCAACGCATCCACGGTGACCAAAGTGTAAATCTGAGTGGTGGCAACCGAAGAGTGACCGAGCAATTCTTGTACCACTCGTACGTCTGCGCCACCCTCCAAAAGGTGCGTCGCAAATGAGTGCCTGAATGTATGCGGCGAGACGCTCTCCGTCAAACCGCAAAGCTGTGCAGCGACCGCGATTATTGACCAGGCAGACTGTCTGGTGAGGCGTCCGCCACGTTGATTCAGGAACAGAGCCGGAGTGCCTTTGCCCCTCACCGCGAGCATCGGCCTGCAGCGCGTCAGGTAGGCCGCTAGAGCCCGCTGAGCAAAGCTGCCGACGGGCACGATTCGCTCTTTGGACCCCTTGCCGAACAGTCGAACCATTGTCGGATCCACGAGGTCATCTAAATCGAGATTTACCACCTCGCTGATTCGCGCTCCGGTTGCATAAAGAACCTCTAACAAGGCTCGATCGCGAACTCTAATCAAGTCAGCAACATCTCCTGCCGAGTCAGGAGACGGCCCCGAGGCATCCAAGAGTTGCTCGATTTGGTCGATTGAAATGGCCTTGGGTAGGCGTTTTGGGGTCTTGGGAGGTTTCACACGAGCCGAGGCATCGATTTGGTTCACACCCTCAAGTAGCCAGAACCGATGAAGGCCGCGAACCGCTGCCAACACGCGCGCTGACGAACTCGCCACCAAACCAAATCGAGAAGTCAGCTGCTCGGCGAATTTTGCTATGTCGTTTTCAGTGATTTCCTCGGGCCTGGTGAGGGCATTCTCATCTAGGTAGTCCGCGTATCGGGCAAGGTCTCGCTTGTACGCGAGCTGAGTGTTTTTAGCCGCGCCGCGTTCGATAGCCAAGTGCCTGAGATAGGCATCGATGTGTGGCCGGACACTCACTTTATTCAGATAGTCCCGCGCGCATCCAAATGGCCAGAGCCATGATTCCAACCACGGCGCTCGGGCTTTTCATTTCAGATTTCATGACACTGGTAACGGCATCCGCGATCGGGACCCAGGCAACCTCCATGTCTGATTCTTCGCCTTCTAGCTGCAAGTTGTGGCCTCGGAATGACAGGTCTTGAGCTAAAAAGATTGTGATTTCTTCGCTACTGCCACCCGGCGTCGTGTAAAAACTGGTGAGTTCTTCCCATTGCGTGGCCACCCAGCCAGTTTCCTCATGGAGTTCGCGCTGGGCGGCGTTCAGCTTGGATTCGCCAGCGACATCCAACAATCCGGCCGGAATCTCCCACAGATATTCGCGGACCGGGTGGCGGTATTGCTTGACCAAAAGAACTTCGCTTCGTTCGTTGATAGCAACAACCGCAACGGCACCGGGATGCTCGACGTACTCTCGAACTATCGCATCACCGTTGTAGTCAAAAGTGTCTCGTTTGACGCTCCATATGCGACCGTCAAAGACAACTTCAGATGCCGAAACGGCAAAATCAACCGGCTGGTCTTTAGGCATCCTGATCCTGGAATAAACGGTTCGACTCCGCGCGCTCGATAGCTGCCTTGACTAATCCTCTGAAGAGTGGGTGCGCCTTGTTCGGACGACTCATAAACTCCGGATGCGCCTGTGTAGCAACGTAGTAGGGGTGAACATCGCGCGGTAGTTCAACGAATTCAACGAGGTGTCCGTCCGGTGAAGTGCCGGAGAAGACGAGGCCTGCTTCTGCGATCTGATCGCGGTACGCGTTGTTGACTTCGTAGCGGTGACGGTGGCGCTCTTCGACGCTGGTCGAACCATAGGTTTCAGCCACGATCGAACCCTCCTTGAGAGCAGCGGTATAGAGCCCAAGTCGCATCGTTCCACCCATGTCTCCGGCCGCAAGAATGTCAACCTGCTCGGCCATGGTGGCGATGACCGGGAACTTCGCCTCCGGATCGAACTCCGTTGACGAAGCACCAGCCAAACCTGCCTTATTGCGGGCGTACTCGATGACCATGCACTGGAGTCCAAGGCAAAGGCCTAGGCTCGGCAACTTGTTTTCACGCGCAAATTTGAGTGCGCCCAGTTTGCCCTCGATACCTCGAACTCCGAATCCGCCGGGGATGCAAATCGCGTCCAAACCTTGCAGTGCCTCGCGAGCACCCTCCTCGGTTTCGCAAGAATCACTGGCAATCCAGCGGATGTTGACCTTCGCATCATTCGCAAAGCCACCCGCGCGAAGGGCTTCGGTGACCGATAGGTAGGCGTCAGGCAGGTCGATGTACTTGCCCACGAGTCCAATGTTGACCTGGTGCTTTGGATTGTGCACGACTTCGAGGAGTCGATCCCATTCGCTCCAGTCCACATCACCCGCCTCAAGATCGAGTTTCTTGACAATGTATGAGTCCAACCCCTGGCGGTTCAAGACCTTCGGAATGTCGTAGATGCTGGCCGCATCAGCCGCGTTGATGATGGCTGGGTTCTCGACATCGCACATCAGGGCAATTTTGTTCTTGATGCCGTCTGGAAGCTCGCGATCCGAACGCAAAACCAAGGCATCTGGTTGGATTCCAATTGATCGAAGTGTCGCAACCGAGTGCTGAGTTGGTTTAGTCTTCAACTCGCCGGATGCGGCAATGAACGGCACAAGTGAAACGTGCACGAAGAAAACCTTGTCTCGGCCAACTTCGTGGCGCACCTGGCGGGCTGCTTCAAGGAAAGGCTGGGACTCGATGTCGCCGACGGTTCCACCAATTTCGGTGATGATGACATCCGGAGTTGGCGTCTCGTGAGCCTGAAGGCGCATTCGACGCTTGATTTCGTCTGTGATGTGCGGGATGACCTGAACGGTGTCGCCCAGGTACTCGCCACGGCGTTCACGTGCGATCACCGTTGAATAGATCTGACCGGTGGTTACGTTGGCGGCTTGGCTCAGGTTGACATCGAGGAAGCGCTCGTAGTGACCGATGTCGAGGTCAGTTTCGGCTCCATCATCGGTAACGAAGACCTCGCCGTGTTGGAACGGGTTCATAGTTCCAGGATCGACGTTTAGGTAAGGATCCAACTTCTGCATAACGACGTGGAGACCACGAGCACGAAGTAGGTTACCGAGACTTGAAGCGGTAAGACCCTTACCGAGGGAAGAAACAACACCGCCGGTCACGAAGATATGACGGGTTTTTCCAGAATCCAAAGCAGCTGCCATGGAATACCAGTTTACCCTCTGGCTAGGGTCAGCTACGAGGTTCGGCGCGCCAAATTAATCAGTTCAAGTGCACTTTCACGTGCTGACAGCGATTCGCTCAAGCCACTCAACATTCGAGCGAGTTCAGTTAACCGCGATTCTTCATCTAGGTCGATAACGTCGCTGGATGTGATGTCACCGGCATGTGTCTTTGAAACCTTCAGGTGCTTGTCGGCAAAAGCGGCGACCTGAGCCAAGTGGGTCACCACAATCACCTGCGCGCTCTTCGATAACCGGGCCAGACGGCGACCGATTTCGATGGCCGTTGATCCGCCGATTCCCGCATCCACCTCGTCGAAAATGAAGGTAGGCGCTTGCTCGTTTTTGGCCAGAACCACTTCAATTGCGAGCATGATTCTCGAAAGCTCACCGCCGCTCGCACTTTTAGCCACCGGACGCGCCTCACTGCCCGCTGAATTGGCGAGCAGAATCGAAATATCGTCGCTGCCATGAGGTCGGAGTTGCCCCAGCGAATCTACCTGGACCACAAGTCGCGAGTTGTCCATGGCCAAACCCGCCAACTCGGCAGTGACCTCCTCGGCAAGCTCAGCGGCGGCCGCTTTACGTAAAGCAGTCATTTCTCCAGCCAAAGCGGAGGCCTCAACTTCTAGTTGGCTAATTTCACCTCGAAGCGTGTCAAGTACTTCATCCGAATTGTCGAGTTCCAGTAATCGCCGTGCAAAGCGCTCGCCCAATCCTGGCAGCTCATCGTGTTCGCATGCGAATCGACGAGACAGCGAGTTCAAAAGCGATCGTCGTTCCTGGATGCTCTCCAACGTCTGTTCCGAGTCCGAATCCAGATTTGATACATAGTTAGACAATTCACGCGCAAGATCACTGAGTTGGTAGCCAACCTCTCGCAGCCGATCGGCGAAGTCCCCCAGCCGAGAATCCATGCCGATCAACGGTTCTAGTGCCTTACGTGCTACTCCAACGAGCAGCACTGCATCCGAATTTTCACCGATTTCAGAGGACGACAGCGCCTCATGAGCTGCCAGCGCACCTGACCGAAGGCTCTCAAGATTTCCAAGGCGCTCGGCAAGTTCACTGAGAGCGCTGTACTCACCCTCTTTGGGGTCAGCCTTCTCCAAGTCGGCAATTGCCAACCGAAGTTCGGCGATTTCTGCTGATCTCGCCGCTGAGTCGCTTGTAAGAGCCTCAAGGCGAAGCTTCTTCTGGTTCAATTCTGAGAACACATTCTCGTATTGTGAACGAACCTTAGCCAGGGATTCGCCGGCGAACTGATCCAGAGCCTCACGCTGTGCCGAAGAGGATTTCAAACGCAACTGATCCGCCTGGCCATGCACGACCACCAGGCGCTCACCTAGTTCGGCCGCAAGGCTAGCTGGAACGGCGCGTCCATTCGCAGCTGCCTTTGACCGCCCTTCCGAAGAAATCGACCGATTCAGAATCAGCTCTGCCGAATCAAAGGCCACACCGGCGTTATCGAGTGCTTCGCGTATCGAATCCAAGTTCTCTCGAGAGCCTGGTCGAGTCGACTCCAAATACCAGCGGCCCTCCACAAATGCTTGATTAGAACCTCGCCTGATGGCGGATGCGTCCGCGCGCGAACCCAGTAGCAACCCGAGGGCCGAAAGAACCATAGTTTTTCCAGCACCAGTTTCACCGGTAAGAACCGTCAAACCTTTTGAGAAGCCGAGTTTCGCATCACCAATGACTCCAAGGTCACTGATTGAAATTTCTTCAATCACCTAAGCCTCCGGGCCACGCCATCCGGCAACTGGCAATGCGAACTTGCTGACCAGACGATTTGTGAAAGGAGAGTCACTCAAGCGGATAATTCGAACCGGCTGCTCGGACCGACGAACCTCTACTCGAGATCCCGGCGCCAATTCATAGGTGCGGCGACCGTCACACCAAAGCACGCCGCTGCCTGCTGACCTCCTGAGCACCTCGACGGCCAGCATGGAATCTGGGTTGACGACGAGCGGCCGCGAGAATAGGGCGTGCGCGCTCAACGGCACCATCAGTAAGGCCTCCACCGAAGGCCAAACCACCGGTCCGCCAGCTGAGAATGCGTAGGCTGTCGATCCGGTCGGAGTTGCCATAACCACACCATCGCAACCAAAGCTGGATAACGGGTGACCTTCGACTTCCAAGACGACCTCAAGCATGCGTTCCCGAGCGCTTTTCTCGACCGTCGCCTCATTCAAAGCCCAAGTTGAATAAACCTTTTCTCCATCGACTAAAACGTCGACGTCCAAAGCTAGTCGCTCAGTCACCTGATAGTCGCGCGCTGCTACGCGGGTGATCAGGCTAGATAGTTCATGACGCTCACCTTCGGCCAGGAAACCGACGTGGCCCAGGTTGATTCCAAGTAGAGGGGTGTTGGATGCTCGCACGATTTCGGCGGCTCTCAGGATGGTTCCATCGCCACCAAGCACGATTGCAAGCTCTAGCTGGTCTTCGCGGCAATCGCGTCCAAGGATTTCGAGCCCCTTGATGTCGATACCGAAAACGTGCTCCTGATCTTGAGGGCTAAATCTGAGGTGTTGCGCTTGGGCCTCGTTGAATTCTTCGAGGGGAATCACAGGAATCAACCCATGTGAAATGAGTTGCTGACACGCAATGCCGGTCGCAACCAAGCCTTCATCGGCTCGCGAACGAGACACAACCAGGACGCGTCGAATTTCACTCACGCCTTGGCCCCTTTCGCTAAAGATTCAATGCGCTCAGTCCATTTTGGTCGGTTTACCGGCTCAAGTGGGCTTATCCACAATACGTACTCGATATTTCCATGAGTGCCTGGCAGCTCCGATCTGACCAAGCCGCGAACCCCTAAACCGATGTCGTGAGCAAAATCGACGACCTGTCGAATCGCTCCGGCTCGAAGAGTCCAGTCATTGACTATGCCCGAGGCGTGGAGAGACTGCTTTCCCACCTCAAACTGAGGCTTAATTAGGAGCACCATGTCTGATTTGGGCCCAATTGCCGCAAATTGCTCGAGCACTAGAGTGAGCGAAATGAAAGAAAGGTCAGCCACGATTAGCTCGATTGAATGAACGAGCCCTTCGCTGTTTTTTACATCCTCGGGCATGGCCTTGGCGAGCGAATCAAAGGACAGATCGCGAGCATTGAAACCCTCGATGGCAATTACGTTCGGATGCGCCCTGAGTTCCGGAACTAGCTGATCGTGGCCGACGTCAAGAGCTACAACTTTTTTAGCTCCACGACGAAGAAGCACGTCGGTAAACCCGCCGGTGCTGGCTCCCACGTCCAGAGCCGTTTTGTCCCGAACTTCGAGACCGCCAAATGCGTCGAGGGCCTTCGCAAGCTTGTGCCCGGCTCGGCTCACATAGTCGATGGCGTCCAGGATTTTGATTTGAGATTCAGTCGAAACTGGCGAAGACGATTTTCGGGCCTGGCGCCCATCAACAAAAACTCGCTGGGCATCAATCAAATCGGCCGCGTGCTTTCTCGACCGAGCATGCCCCGATTCGACCAGCAAAACGTCAAGACGCAAGTTACTCAGCTGCTTCTTGAGCGGATGCGTTGAGCGCCTGTTCCAGCTCGTCGCGAAGTCTCGCAAGGGCTTCCGGTTGCTCATCGAGGGGCAGAGCCGTGATTCGCTCAACTTCTGCCTCGACGGCGCTCTGAAAATTCTCGTTCATTTGTCCTCTTGACTAGCCTATTCGTACAGGGCCGGCTCGACATCGAGTCCGTAAATCGGTGTCGAACTGGTGTAGACAACCGCGCAGGCTGCCCTAAGAGCATCGATGCTCGTTGGGTCACCTTCGGCAACGGTGACTCGATTTTTCCGAAGGTGAACCTCGGCGTTTCCGCTTCTAAAGCCGTGCTTTGTTTGCACCGGATAGGCATAATCCTCAAGCAATTCCGCCAGTGAGCCGATGATGTATCTCGGTCGCCCCTCGGGTCGCATGCCCAGAACTTCTTTACGAGTGCTCACCCCAGTCATAACCAGAACCGAGGCCAAGCCGGCCTTGTTGGCGCCAGTGATGTCTGTGTCGATTCGATCTCCGATAAAGAGCGGGGAAGAAACACCGTACCTACTTGAAAAACGTCGAACGGCCATGTCAAAAATCGGGGTCTCGGGTTTTCCCGCTACTAGCGGCAGCTGCCCAACGGCGGTGTGTACCGCCGATACCAGCGTGCCATTACCGGGTGCCAATCCTCGTTCCTGGGGCAAAGTCCAGTCGCTGTTGGTCGCAACCCACTTGGCCCCAGCCTGAATCGCAAACGCGGCTTCGGCTAAATCGCGCCAGCTAACGTCAGGCGCAAATCCTTGAATTACAGCGGCCGGATGCGCACGAGCATCTTCAACCAGCTCGAACCCTCCTCGGGTTACCCAGTCTCGAAGACCTTCGCCCCCGACGACCAGCACCTTAGAACCAGCCGGAATTAACGTCGAAAGCAGCTCAACGCCCGTTTGACCCGATCCGATGATGTCTTCTGGGTCTGAAATAACACCAAAACCTGCAAGCTGTTCTGCAATGACCGACGCTTTACGCGAAGAATTGTTGGTTACGTAACCTACCGGCACGCCCATATTTCGGAGTTTCTCTAGGGCATGCGGGGCCTCGGCAATTGCGTTGGCACCCTCATAAACCACTCCGTCCAGGTCGCTCAGGACAAAGTCGAAGAGATCCCAAACTTTAGCGGTCACGCTTAGGCCTGTAATCATCTCGATTTACACGTGGACCCGAGCTTCGCTGGCCGCCATCTTGAGATGCCGTTCTGTCACGATTCGGACGACCTTCACGCGGGTTCCGGGCTTCCGACCTAAAGCCGCCTCGGTCACGGTCGCGACTTTCGCGGCCGCCACCACGTTCCCCGCGAGGACCTCCAGCGCGATTCTCACTACGATCCCCGCGACGGTCACCACCGCGGTCAGTGCCACGGTCCCTCCCCTGACCAGCAGGACGGCCTTGCTCACCAGGACGGCCCTGCTCACCAGGACGGACCTGCTCAGCGAGACGCGCCTGCCACTCCGACTCCTCGACCCACTCGCGACGAACAGGAATTTCAAATTCCTCAATGATGTCAACGACCTCATCCTCATCCGTGCTAGGACCGCGAAGTGCTGCTACAGCCCGATTGCCGAGATCAGCCCAACGCCTCGAGTCCTTCTCACGCCCGAGGTCCTCCAGCACATCCGCGTAAGCGAAAAAGAGCGCTGGAGAGTAATCAAAGACCCTTGTTGGATCAAGTTCTGGAATCTCGAGTTCCGCAAGAGCCAAATCAAGTTCGCCCCTATCCAGACGAGCACCGGATAAGGCAATGGCCAAATTGACTCGAGCCTGCGGCGACAACAAGTTTCTATCGACGCTACGACCTACCTCGAGTGCTCGGTCTGGTCGACCCAACCCGCGTTCAGAGTCAACGATGAGGGCAATCTGCTCATTCGATCCAGAAATACGTCGGTGGGTCAGGAGTTCTCGCAGCGCCAAAGCAAAGTCGCCGATGGCATAAGCGGTGCAGCCAACCGTCTCTCGAACCATCGCGATGCGACCAGCGCGATCCGCTGCAGCCAACGCATGTTCGTGAGCCAATTGTGGGTCCTGGTCGATTAGGAGACCAACCATGGCCAAATGCCGAGCGACCTTCTCTGCATTCTCGGGAGTTAGGGTCTTCAGCTGAGCCCGAACACCGATCTCAACATCCTTATCAGTAATCTCATCAGGAATAAGCGGACTCCGCTTGCGTTCTGCGGTTTCCGGTCTGCGCGAATTGGCCCACTCTGGCCTATTCGGGTCGTACGAGCCCCGCGAACGTTCAGTTTTATCGCTGCGAGCAGGTCTTTCATCCCCGCGCGAATAGCTCCGTTTACCCTGAGGGGCAATACCGTCGCGTGGATACTCCCGCTTCGATGAGGATGCGTCACGCGAGGAGCCGAACTTTGCCGACCCCGCGCCTCGAGAACTGCCGTCTGAGGGTTTACGTGAACCGCGAGTGTCATCACCGCGGCCTCCTGGGCGCTCTGAACGCTGAGGACGATCTTCGTCACGGTAGCCCATGGGCACTCCTCTGTTTAGATGTTAGAAATCATGTTAAAACAAAAATGGCCACCTCGAAAGGTGGCCATTTTCATAAATTAAGTCCGGCGGTGTCCTACTCTCCCACAAGGTCACCCTTGCAGTACCATCGGCGCAGGAGGTCTTAGCTTCCGGGTTCGGAATGTAACCGGGCGTTTCCCCTCCGCTATGGCCGCCGAAACACTATTGAGTTATGTAACTAAACACAACCAAGTGTTCGCGCTATCGCGAAAATTGATCGTGGTTCCCATACCTCGGGAACCACATAGTGGACGCAAGCAAAAAGTGTATCAAGTTATCGGCTTATTAGTACCGGTCAGCTCCATGGGTCTTTAGTCCCCACTTCCACATCCGGCCTATCAACGCAGTAAT
>JAGWTM010000026.1 GCA_028868975.1 Actinomycetales bacterium | reverse complement strand
GTTTTGGACGGTTTCTTTACCGAGATAGTGGTCGATGCGGAACACGGAATCGGGCGGGAACACCGATTCAACCACTTCGTTCAGCTCACGAGCTGACTGCAGGTCGTGACCGAATGGCTTCTCGATGACTACGCGTCGGAACTGGTCTTCCTGTGGTGCCGCCAAGCCTGAACGGGAGAGCTGCTGACAGACCTGCTCGAACGCTTTAGGTGGGATCGACAGATAAAACGCGTGGTTGCCGTTGGTGCCACGCTCTGAATCGAGTTTTTCGATAGTCGCCTTGAGGCGATCAAACGCAGCGTCGTCACCGAATTCACCCGAAACAAATCGAATTCCGGATGCCAATTGCTGCCAGACTTCCTCGCTGAACGGAGTGCGCGCGTATTGGCGTACCGAATCATGCACGATTTTCTCGAAGTCCTGGTCCTCCCAGTCTCGGCGAGCAAAACCAACTAGGGCAAAGCCGGGCGGCAGTAGTCCGCGGTTGGCCAGGTCGTAAACCGCTGGCATCAGTTTCTTGCGAGATAGGTCACCGGTCACACCAAAAATGATGAGACCGCTCGGGCCTGCGATACGGTTCAGACGACGATCGTCTGGGTCTCTAAGCGGATTGTTTCCCGCGCTGAGTTTTACCGGACTCAAAATTCTCCTCCGCCTAGAGCGTCGCGGCGAGATCGGCTAGGCCAGCCTCGACATCGTTGAGAGTCAGGGTCAGCACTGGGCGACCGAGGTCACCGAGCACCGAAGCGTCGCCAGCTGCCTGAGATGCAATTAGTTCACCGAAGGTGAAGTTGCGGCCTGGCACGGCGATGTCTGACTTTGCTGAAGCTACCAGCTGGAGGAAGATTCCCTGCTTGGGGCCACCCTTGTGGTACTGACCGGTTGAGTGGAGGAAGCGAGGTGCCCAACCGAACGTGACTGGGCGTCGGGTCGCCTTGGCGAAGGCATCGCGCAGCGCCTCCGCCTGAGGGGCCGAGGTGCGATCCAGGTATGCCTGAATCGAGAGGTAACCGGAATCAGTGTCGAGCTGCTTGAGCAGCGCAGCGACGGCATCCTTCAGGCTGGTTGCCGAACCTAGATCGAGAGCGGTAGAACGCACCTCGACCGCCCCGGCGCTAAAGGCTGGAGCCGCGATCTCGGCACGGTTTTCAAGCATTCCTCGCGCAGCGATCTTTGCCGATTCGACATCTGGTTGGTCAAACGGATTAATGCCGATCAGGCGGCTCGCGATTGCAGTGGCATACTCCCAAAGCAAGAATTGAGCACCCAGTGGGCCCGAGACCGAAACCTCGTCGTAGCCTGCCGTGTTGGCATCGGCAACGAGTCGAACGGCCAACAGATCAGCTAGGCCAGAATGAAGTTCGGCGCTGTCCGGAGACAAGACCACCGGAAGAATGCCCTTGCCCTGTTTGCCAGTCGACTCGGCAATAAGCTGCTCGGCCCAGTCGCCAAAACCAACAATTGGCGATCCGTCGGTGACGATGCCGATTTTGTCTCGTAGGCCGTACTCGCCTGGTGTCTTCGCTAGTGCAGCACCAAGAACCAAGGCTGGGTTTTCCTCGTTATCGCTAGCCAAAAGCTCAGCGACCGACGAAGCCTCATCCAACAGCTTGGCAATGTCAACACCTGCCAGACCAGAGGGAACCAAACCGAAGGCCGTGAGGGCGCTGTAACGGCCGCCAACGGTCGGGTCGGCGTTGAAAACACGGTAACCATCCGCCTTGGCAGCCGCTTCCATCGGTGATCCAGGATCGGTTACCACGATGATGCGTTCTGTCTTGTCGATGCCAGCCTCGGTGAAGGCTTGCTCGAAGATACGCTTCTGCGAGTCAGTTTCTACGGTCGAACCCGACTTTGACGAGACCACAACGGCGGTCCTTGCCAGATCACCGGCGAGTGCGGCACCAACCTGGTCCGCGTTGGTTGAATCGAGGACGACCAATTCAACGCCGGCGGTTCGGGTGATTACCTCTGGAGCCAGCGATGAGCCACCCATGCCGCACAGGACAAAGCGGTCGATTCCCTTGCCTAGCAACTCTGCGCGCAGTGCGAGGATGCCGTCAACCAGGGGAGCGCTGTCAAGTGCGGAGGTTACCCAACCTAGGCGGATAGAAGATTCGGCCTCGGCTTCCGGACCCCAGAGCGTGAAATCCTTCGCGGCTATGCGGCTGGCAACTTTGTCGGCCACCAACTGCGGCACGAAATCTGCTACAGCGGAGCTGACTGAGCCGCCAGTAACTACCTTGAGAGTCATTTGAACCTACTTTGCTGCAGCCAAGGCTGCGTCGACTGAAGCAACCAGTTCGTTCCACGAAACAATGAATTTGTCAACACCCTCGGTTTCGAGAAGTTCGGTGACATCGTCGTAAGAAACGCCGGCAGCTGCGACAGCATCAAGAACCTGCTTGGCGTCGTCGTAGTGACCGGTGATTGAGTTAGCTGGAACGATTCCGTGGTCGTACACGGCCTCCATCGTCTTCTCTGGCATTGTGTTGACCAACTGCGGGGCTACCAATTCGGTCACATAGAGAGTGTCTGAGAGGTTTGGATCTTTCACACCGGTCGAAGCCATCAATGGGCGCTGGACATTTGCTCCGGCGGCAGCCAACTCGGCCCAATCTGCCTTAGCGAATTCCTGCTCGAAGACCTGGTAGGCAAGACGAGCGTTGGCCAGGGCGGCCTTGCTCTTGAGTGCGAGTGCTTCTTCAGAACCGATTGCGGTTAGACGCTTGTCAATCTCCAAGTCGACGCGCGAGACAAAGAATGATGCGACCGAGTGAATCTTGCCGAGGTCGTGTCCGTTCGCCTTAGCCTTTTCGATTCCTGCCTTGTAGGCCGCGATGACCTCTCGGTAGCGCTGCAGCGAAAAGATCAGGGTTACGTTGACCGAGATTCCAGCCGCGATGACTTCGGTAATAGCCGATAGACCTGCCTTGGTCGCTGGGATTTTGATCATCACGTTTTCGCGATTGACCTTCGCAAAGAGCTCCTTGGCCTGAGCGATAGTGCCTTCGCTGTCGTGTGCAAGACCTGGCTCAACCTCAATTGAGACGCGGCCGTCAAAGCCGTTGGTGCTTGCGTAAACGCCGGCAAAAATGTCGCAGGCTTCGGCAACATCCTGAGTGGTGATCTCGAAGATTGCTTCTGCTGCAGATTTTCCTTCAGCGGCAAGCTGAGCGATCTGCTCGCCATAGCCCTCACCCTTGCCGATGGCGCCGGCGAAAATGGTGGGGTTGGTGGTTACACCTGAAACTGAACGGTTAGTGATGATGTCGCGCAAAGCTCCTGAACGGATGCGAGTGCGCGATAGGTCGTCGAGCCAGATGCTCACACCGTTGGCGGCGAGCTGAGCTAGTGGGTTAGTCATGTTGTTCCTAATCTGTCGAAAAAACTGAGGGAGTGGCTATTACTAGCCGAGAAGTTCTTTGGCGGCCAACACCACGTTTTCAGTGGTCATACCGAACTCGCGGAACAGAGTTTTGTAATCAGCCGAGGCTCCGAAGTGCTCGATTGAAACGTGAGCCTGCGCGTACTTCGACCAGCCGAGAGACAAACCGGCTTCAACCGAAACGGTTGGGGTGCCTGCTGGCAAAACTGACTCGCGGTACGCGGCGTCCTGCTCCTCAAACCACTCAACACACGGCGCCGAAACCACTCGAGTTGGTACTCCGGCAGCCTCCAGCGTCTCGCGGGCTGCCACAGCCAACTGGACCTCCGAACCGGTGGCTAGCAGAACAACAGCTGGCGCCTTGCCGTTTGCGGCATCAACGAGCGTGTACGCGCCCTTCGAAGTGTTCTGCGCTCCCGCGAAGACAGCACCGGTAACGTCTGCCTCGCCGCGCTTGAACACCGGAATGTTCTGGCGAGTCAGTGCGATTCCGGCTGGACCTTCACGACGCTCGAGAATGGTCTTCCAGGCGTATGCGGTTTCATTCGCATCACCGGGACGCACGATGTCCAGACCAGGAATGGCTCGCAAGGTCGCCAACTGCTCGATTGGCTGGTGGGTTGGTCCGTCTTCTCCCAGTGCGACCGAGTCGTGAGTCCAAACGAAAATGCTTGGAACCTTCATCAGTGCAGCCAAGCGAACCGCCGGACGCATGTAGTCGCTGAAAATGAGGAACGTTCCACCAAAGGCTCGAGTGTTGCCGTGAAGCACGATTCCGTTAAGGATCGAACCCATGGCGTGCTCGCGAATACCGAAGTGCAGGACGCGTCCGAACTGGTCACCGGACCATTCGTGAGTGGACCACTCAGCCGGGACGAAGCTCTTAGCTCCGTTGATGGTGGTCAGGTTTGATTCTGCGAGGTCGGCTGAGCCACCCCAGAGTTCAGGCATAACTGAGGCGATCGCGTTGATTACCTTGCCCGAGGCTGCACGAGTCGAAACTTCGGTGCCGCCCTCAAACTTAGGCAGCACATCTTCAATTCCCTCAGGAACCTGACCTGCCTGGACTCTGTCGAACAGCGCCTTCTTCTCAGGGTTAGCCGCGGCCCAGGCATCGAAAGACTGCTGCCATTCGGCGCGAACCTCATCCGCGTGGCTCTGGTAGCCGCGAGTGTGAGCGATTACCTCAGGGGAGACCTGGAAAGACTGCTCAGGGTCGAAGCCCAAGACTGCCTTGAGCCCAGCGAGCTCCTCAGCGCCCAGTGCCGAACCGTGGATCTTGCCCGAGTTCTGCTTCTTAGGCGACGGCCAACCGATGATGGTGCGGAGCGTGATCAGAGAAGGCTTGTCGGTTACCGACTTGGCGCGTTCAATCGCGGCGTAAAGCTCTTCGACGTCCTCGACGTAATTTCCGGTTTTCTTCCAGTCAACGGTCTGAACGTGCCAGCCGTATGACTCATACCGGTCGTTGACCTTTTCGGTGAACGCGATGTTGGTGTCGTCCTCGATCGAAATCTGGTTTGAGTCGTAAATGACGACAAGGTTGCCGAGTTTTTGGTGACCAGCGAGCGAGGCAGCCTCTGCGGTAACGCCCTCTTGCATGTCACCATCGCCGGCGATGACGTAGACGAAGTGGTCAAAAGGTGACTTACCCGCAGGGGTTTCTGGATCGAAGAGACCACGCTCGAAGCGAGCGGCGTATGCGAAACCGGTAGCCGAGGCTAGACCCTGACCCAAGGGTCCGGTGGTGATTTCGACACCCTTGGTGTGACCGAACTCTGGGTGGCCAGGCGTGGCCGAACCCCAGGTGCGAAGCGCCTTAAGATCATCGAGTTCGAGACCGTAACCGTGCAGGTAGAGCTGGTTGTAGATGGTGAGTGATGAATGGCCCACCGAAAGAATGAAGCGGTCGCGACCGGTCCAACGGTCGTCCTTAGGGTCGTGACGCATGACCTTGTTGAACAAAAGGTATGCGACCGGCGCAAGACTGATGGCAGTTCCAGGGTGGCCGTTGCCAACCTTTTCAACTGCGTCGGCAGCCAAGACACGGGCGGTGTCTACGGCTTTTGAATCTAATTCGGTCCACTGGAATGCTGACAAAACAGCTCCTAACGTAACTGTGCTAAACGGATGTTATTGAGGTGGCGACTCTGCCTTATGGCCGGAAAAATCTGGTGAACACTATGCCGATGAGCGCCAAGCGCTCCTGTTCGCCACATTCCGTTACGTTCGTAATTCTACCTCCGGAACCGCCCAGTTTCGGGAATGAATAGCTCGTGGGTTCACTTAGACTTGAACAGATGTCAATCCCAAATTCAACAGCTAAACCGCTTTGGCAGGTCAAAACCAAGGCTTACATCGCGCTAACCAAGCCCCGTGTAATCGAGCTGTTGCTAATCACCACCGTGCCGACCATGTTTTTGGCTCAGCGCTCCGAATTTGGTGGTGGACTCCCGAATCTCTTGTTGGTGCTCGCCACGCTGGTTGGTGGCGCGCTGAGCGCCGGCAGTGCCAACGCTTTCAACTGCTACATCGATGCTGACATCGACAAAATCATGGGACGCACCAAGGGCAGACCGCTGGTCACCGGCGAACTGTCCAAGCGCGAGGCATTCATCTTCAGCTGGGCAACGGGATTCGCTTCATTCCTCTGGCTCTGGTACTTCTGCAACCCACTTTCGGCATTGCTTTCGTTGGCTGCCATCGCGTTCTACGTCTTGGTCTACACCATGCTTCTAAAGCGCCGAACCCCGCAAAACATCGTCTGGGGTGGCGCGGCCGGTGCCATGCCAGTCCTCATCGGCTGGGCTGCAGTAACCAACGAGCTTTCGCTGGCTCCCTGGATTCTGTTCCTGATCATCTTCCTGTGGACACCACCGCACTACTGGCCACTCTCGATGCGATACCGAGAGGACTATGCCGCGGCAGGAGTCCCGATGCTTCCCGTGGTGCGCAAATCTCCAGTCGTGGCTGTGCAGATCATCCTGTACGCGTGGGCGCTCGTCGCATCCACTCTGCTGTTGATTCCGGTGGCCGATATGGGGTGGATTTACTCAGGAATCGCACTGCTGTCAGGGTTCTGGTTTTTGATTGAGTCTTTCCGCCTTTATCGCGAAGGCCTTCGGGATGAGCCGCGCAATCCGATGCGTTTATTCCACGGTTCGATTACGTATCTCACGCTTCTGTTTCTCGCGGTGGCAATCGACCCGCTGGTGCACCTGTAATTCGTTTTCGAAGCCGCTGTTGGACGACCAAGGAGCCGGCTATTGCGATTAAGGCTTCTTCAACTCAGCCAACCGCGCCAGAGATTCCTGGCGCTCGGCGGAATGATCGACAATCGGTGCCGGATAACCGTGAGCCAAGCCATCGATGAGCAACCAGGGCTCGTGCACGGCGGCACCTTGAATGTGTGCCAATTCCGGAACATACCTGCGCACGTAATCACCGGTTGGGTCAAATTTCTGACCTTGGGAAATCGGATTGAAAATTCGGAAGTAAGGGCTGGCGTCAGTGCCACAACCCGCAGTCCACTGCCAGCCGTGCGCGTTTGACGCGGGATCAAAATCGCTCAGGTTGCGCTCGAACCATTCGGCTCCGAGCTGCCATTCGAGGTGCAAATCCTTGACCAAGAACGACGCAACAATCATGCGGACGCGATTGTGCATCCAGCCCGTTTGAAGGAGCTGACGCATACCCGCATCCACCATCGGAAAGCCAGTCCTGCCTTGCTGCCAGGCTTTCAGTCGCTCGTCGGCGATTGCGCCTTCGTCATAGCGCATCCGAGCAAATTTCGGGTCGTAGTACTCGGTGAGAGTGTGTGGGTTGTGCCAGAGCACATCGGCGTAAAACTCTCGCCATGCGATCTCTTTGCGAAAAATGGTGTGCGCGGGTGAGTCCGAAAGTTGAGCCAACACGGTTCGAGGGTGAATCTCTCCGTGAGCAAGCGCGTGCGACAGGTGGCTGGTTCCCGAAAGATCAGCTCGATCTCTGAGTTCGTCGTACCTGTCCAATGCTCGTTTCCTGAATCGAGACAGCGTCCGCAAAGCGTATTTCTCGCCAGCCACAACTCGAAAGGGTGCCGACTTGGACGGTTTTGGCAGCTCAGCTGTTGCAAGCTTGACGAAATCTCCACCTTGAACCATCACTGCCGGACGAGCTGCTGCCAACTGCGTCCAGTTCTTAAAGAACGGTGTGTAGACCCGGTATGGCGAACCATCGTCTTTCATTACGGTGCCCGGCGGAATGACATAGTAGCTATCGTCCAGCTGCAGGAAGCTCCCGTGGTCTCTTAGTGCCAGCCCGATTGCATTCTGCTCACGTACCCCCAGCGGGTCGAAAGCCCGAGTGGCATGCACGATCGAAATACCCTGCGCGGCAACCGCGGCGGCAAACTTTTGGGCAAGGTTATCGAGGTCTTCTGCGGACACCACCTCAAGCGTCCCGCCGAGGTCGCTATCTAGCGCTTCGAGTGATGCGGCAAGCGAATGCTGTCGAATTCCCTCGAGATTCTCAAAGACGGATGCATCGAGGGCATACATCGGAAAAACTCGTGCATCGCCATCCTGGAGCGCGCCTTCTATAGCTCGATTGAGCGCAATGTTGTCTTGAAGCCTCAGATCGCGGCGGAACCAGAAAGCTCTCGCCATCAGTTCGTTCCGACTTTGCGAGACTCAATGAGGTTTGCGGTGAACAGGGCAACCAAGACGCTGGCACCCAGCATGTGAATGCCGACGAGCAGAGGTGGAACACCCAGGCGTGCTTGAACTACACCGATGATGGCCTGGCCGACTTCGGCTAGCAGCAGCGCAAGTTGGATTCGGTTGAGACGCGAACTCTGGCGCACACGACGTCGTTGAGCAACTAGAGCCCAGAGCGTCAAGGCGATCAGGAGATAGCCGGGGTAGGAGTGCAAGTGCTGCCAGATTTCCAGATCGAGCCCGTTTCGTGGGGCGTTGGCGTCACCGGCGTGAGGCCCAGCGCCCGTGACGATGATTCCAACCACGAGGGCGATGTATCCAACCACGACGATCGGCCAGGCAAGGACGTGCGCTGAGCGCGAAATTGGCTGACCACTAGGGCCGTAGAACCGCCAGACCAGGGTGGTGGCGATTGCGATCAGCGCCGCACTCAAGACAAAGTGGAGCCCGACAACCCAAGGGTTCAAATTAGTCCAAACCGAAATTCCGCCGATTACCGCCTGACCAAAAATGCCTAGACCGAGCGACAGCGATGGCCAGACGAGTCCGCGTCGCTGAGCTTTGCCCAGCCGCCAAACGGTAACGAAAGTGAGAATCGCAATGATGATCAGAACGAAAGTCAGCAGGCGATTGGCAAATTCAATGATGCCGTGGATGCCCATTTCGGGAACGGTAATCAGAGAGTCTTCGGTGCATTTTGGCCAGGTGGGGCAGCCGAGTCCCGAGCCGGTTAGACGAACGGCTCCGCCGGTAACCACGATGAGGATTTGACTCACCAGAGATGCCCAAACGTATGCCCGCAGACGCGTCGCGCCAAAAACAACGGAGAGGGTCCGAGAAACTAGGTTTTTCTTGCTCATTTGGCGATTCTTCCGTGCTTCACGCCTAGTCCTGCAGGGACGTAACGGCTAAACTGGTCGAGGTTACGAACGCCGAAGGTTGGGCAAAGGCCCACTCGGTTTCGATAACAGTTTCGCATAAGGCAAAGGCACTAATTCACCAGTTTGCTGGGAATGTTTTTGCGGGCGTTTCAGTTGAACCTAACGACTTAGACCGGCCGAGATGACACTCGCGCCCACCGCTAAATAAGGAGGTTGGCTTGTCCGACACGATCATGGAACGCAATCCAGAACTCGAAGGCATCGGTGTCTACGAGTTCGGCTGGGCCGACTCGGATCAAGCAGGCGCCTCAGCCCGCCGAGGAATCAACGACGAGGTAGTTCGCGACATCTCCGAAAAGAAGAGCGAACCCGAGTGGATGCTCGAGCGTCGCCTCCGCGGTTTTGATTACTTCACCAAGAAACCAATGCCCACTTGGGGTGCAGACCTCTCCGGCATCGACTTTGACAACATCAAGTACTTCGTGCGTTCAACCGAACGCCAGGCCCAGAGCTGGGAAGACCTACCTGAGGACATCCGCAACACCTACGAGCGTTTGGGCATCCCTGAGGCAGAGCGGTCACGCCTGGTGGCCGGTGTAGCGGCTCAGTATGAGTCAGAGGTGGTCTACCACCAGATTCGCGAAGATCTTGAGGCACAGGGCGTAATCTTCCTAGACACCGATACCGCGCTCAAGGAACACCCAGAGATTTTCCAGGAATATTTTGGAACCGTTATTCCAGCCGGCGACAACAAGTTTGCTGCTCTCAACACCGCGGTTTGGTCCGGTGGTTCGTTCGTTTACGTTCCCAAGGGCGTACATGTAGAGATCCCGCTACAGGCGTACTTCCGTATCAACACCGAGAACATGGGTCAGTTTGAACGCACGCTGATTATTGCGGACGAAGGCTCATACGTGCACTACATCGAGGGTTGCACCGCTCCGATTTACCAGAGCGACTCATTGCATTCCGCCGTCGTCGAAATCATCGTCAAAAAGAATGCTCGCGTCCGCTACACAACGATCCAGAACTGGTCAAACAACGTTTACAACCTGGTCACCAAGCGCGCAATCTGCCACGAAGGCGCCACCATGGAGTGGATTGATGGAAACATCGGCTCCAAAGTCACCATGAAGTATCCTGCTGTAATTTTGGCGGGTGAGCACGCGCGTGGTGAAACCCTCTCGGTAGCCTTTGCGGGCGAGGGTCAGCACCAGGACGCCGGTGCCAAGATGATTCACCTGGCTCCGCACACCTCATCCTCGATTGTTTCGAAGTCAATTGCCCGCGGTGGCGGCCGCGCCTCGTACCGCGGAGAGATCAGAGTTGCCGCCGGGGCGCACCACTCGGCTAACACGGTTCGCTGTGACGCACTGCTGGTCGACACCATCTCTCGTTCGGACACCTACCCAGCGGTCGACGTTCGCGAAGACGATGTTGCCATGGGACACGAAGCCACCGTTTCACGCGTGAGCGAGGAGCAGCTGTTCTACCTGCAGTCTCGAGGATTGCCCGAGGACGAAGCCATGGCCATGATTGTTCGCGGCTTTATCGAACCAATCGCCAAGGAGCTGCCAATGGAGTACGCGCTTGAGCTAAACAAGTTGATCGAACTTCAGATGGAAGGAGCGGTCGGCTAATGACCAGCATTATCAACGAGCACAGCCACGGCCTAGCTCCGGTTCAGATGCGTTCCGAGCGCAAGCGTTCGACCGACATCGCCGACTTCGCTGCCATATCCAAAACTGAAGAGCAGTGGCGCTACCTCGACGTTGAGCGCCTCAAAGGCTTGGATGCCGGAATCCTGCCCGCTTTTGATGGCGAAATTTCGTTCACCGCACCTGCGGGTGCAGCTCACGAGATCGTAGGCATCGACCATGACTTGTTTGGCTCGGCCGGAACCCCGGAAGACCGCGTTTCGGCAGCCGCTTGGGGAGCTGCGGGGCAAATCCACGTTTTGCGCATCCCAGCAAATTTCAGCTCGACCGAACCGGTTCGACTAGAGGTGACTGGCGCGTCCGAGGCACCTGGGGCTCTCCATGTCGTTGTCGAGGCTGGGACCTTCGCCGAGGCGACCGTCGTAATTGATCACCGAGGTCGCGCAGTTCTCGCAGAGAACATCGAAATTATCGCCGGGGATGAGTCAAAGTTGAAAGTCGTCTCGGTTCAGGACTGGACCCGCGATTCGGTGCATGTCAGCGCTCAATTTTTGAAGTTGGGCCGCAACGCGCAGGTGGAACACATTGCCGTGACTCTTGGCGGTGACACCGTGCGCGTTACGCCAACGGTCGCCTACGCAGCACCGGGTGGCGACGTCAACCTGCTGGGCGCATACTTTGCGACTGCCGGACAGCATTTCGAACACCGTCCGTTTGTCGACCACTCACAGCCCAACTGCAAGTCGAATGTGACCTACAAAGGCGCTCTGCAAGGCGAGAAGGCTCACACCGTCTGGGTTGGCGACGTGCTAATCCGCAAGGCTGCCGAGGGTACGGATACCTACGAACTCAACCGCAACCTGCTTCTAACCGATGGTGCGCGCGCCGACAGCGTTCCAAATTTGGAAATTGAAACGGGAGAGATTGAGGGAGCCGGTCACGCCAGCGCATCCGGTCGCTTCGATGACGAACAGCTGTTCTATCTGCAGGCCCGAGGCATTCCCGAGCTTGACGCACGTCGTCTCGTGGTTCGCGGCTTCCTGAATGAAGTCGTACAGAAAATCGCCGTAGATGACATCGAAGAACGCCTTAGCGCAACCATTGAGGCTGAACTGGCAAGGAGCATCAACTAATGACAGCAATCAACACCACCCTCAAGGTTGATGACATCAAGCCTGGAAAAGCGCTTCGCTTGGTAATCGGCGGACACCCGATCGCCCTAATCAAGGCCAAGAATGGAAACCTTTACGCTCTGGATGACAAGTGCTCACACGGTGAGATTTCACTTAGCGAAGGATTCGTAGACAACGAGACCATCGAGTGCTGGGCACACGGCGCCAAATTCTCACTCGAGACCGGCGAGGCTCTGACCCTTCCCGCTTTTGAGCCAGTCAGCCGCTACGAAGTGCTGGTTGAAAACGACGAAATCTACATCGAGTACGACGCCGAATAACCCGGCCAAGATTTTCAAAGAGAAAGCTAAATCATGTCGATCCTTCAGATCAAAAACTTGCACGTCACCGTAGAAACCGACCAGGGCACCAAGGAGATCCTCCGCGGCGTTGACCTAACCATCCGCTCGGGGGAGACCCACGCAATCATGGGTCCAAACGGCTCGGGTAAGTCGACCCTCGCTTACACAATCGCCGGCCACCCGAAGTACACAGTCACGGAAGGTGAAATCCTTCTTGACGGAGAAGACGTACTCGCAATGAGCGTCGACGAGCGCGCACGCGCAGGACTCTTCCTAGCGATGCAGTATCCGGTCGAAATCCCGGGTGTTTCGGTGAGCAACTTCCTTCGCACGGCAAAGACCGCGATTGACGGTGAGGCCCCAGCCCTGCGCCAGTGGATCAAGGACATCAAGGTTGCCATGGAGAACCTGCGCATGGACTCATCCTTCACCGAGCGCAACGTAAACGAGGGCTTCTCCGGTGGAGAGAAGAAGCGTCACGAGATTTTGCAGCTTGAGCTGCTGAAGCCCAAGTTCGCCGTGCTTGATGAGACCGACTCGGGTCTTGACGTTGATGCCCTCAAGGTTGTTTCTGAAGGTGTGAACCGGGCCAAGGATTCGGTGGGATTCGGAGCGTTGCTCATCACCCACTACACGCGCATCTTGAACTACATCAAGCCTGACTTCGTGCACGTATTCGTTGCTGGTCGCATCGCTGAAGAGGGTGGCCCAGAGCTGGCCGAGCGTCTCGAGGCCGAGGGCTACGACCGTTACGTGAACGCCTAATCGATGGCTGAGGAGTACGAGCTAGAACCTGCAAAGTATGACGAGGTTCTGGAGGCACTGAAAGACGTAATCGACCCAGAGCTCGGCGTGAACATCGTCGATCTCGGTCTTATCTACGGCTTGCTAAAGAGCGAGGATGGGGCATTACTCATCAACATGACCCTGACCTCGGCTGGCTGCCCGCTGACCGATGTTTTAGAGGAGCAGACCGCCCAAGCTCTGGATGGCGTCGTGGATGCCTTTCGAATTAACTGGGTTTGGATGCCACCCTGGGGCCCAGAACGAATTACCGAAGACGGCAAAGAGCAGATGCGCGCAATCGGTTTTTCCATTTAGCGGAAGCAAAAAACCCTCCCGAGTAGGGAGGGTTTTTTCAATCTGTTGAAGATTACTTTTTGCCAACCAGCAGCCAAGCAGCCGGGAGAGCGGCACCAGCGGCAACGGCCTTGACCGCATCCCAAATAAAGAATGGGACCATCCAGCCAGTCGCGGTCACCAGGTCAACCTGGCTTGCAGCCGCAAGAACCGGGATGCCCACAAGGTAGATAACGATAGAACCGATGGCATAAGCCACGGCCATTTTCAAAACATTTGAACTCCACTTGAGCTCAGCCAACTTGCCGACCACAAAGCCGGCCACGATGAAACCGAAGATGAAACCACCGGTAGCACCGAAAAGAACCGAGGCGCCGTGCGACTGCTCGGCGAAAACCGGGAGACCGAGAAGTCCGACGAGAGCGTAAAGTGCCATCGAAGCTGCACCGCGAATCGAGCCGAGAGTCGCTCCTACGAGCAGAACGGCGAAGGTCTGGAGGGTGAATGGAACGCCAATTGGAGTAGGGATTGAAACCTGAGCAGCCAGGGCGGTCAGTGCGGTTCCAGCTGCAACCAAAACGGCGTCGGCAGCGAAGCTTCTTGGAACCAAGCGGTCAATGATGGTTGGACGGGTTGTTAGAAGCACTGACATGGCTTACCTCTCGTTTATTGATGTTGCAACGATTGTAGACTAAGCGTTTTGATACGGGCGATTATTACGTCCGAAGCACCTAGACAGAGGCACTCGAGTGATTAGCGTTCGCGATCTTGAAATTCAAATCGGCGCTCGCACGCTTATGTCGAACGTGACCTTTCGAGTCGATAAGGGCGACAAAGTTGGTCTGGTGGGTCGCAATGGCGCTGGAAAGACCACGCTCACCAAGGTTCTCGCCGGTGACGGCCAAGCGACCGCGGGTAAGGTCGAAAAGTCAGGCGAAATCGGTTACCTGCCACAGGACCCCCGAAGCGGCGACCCAGAAGAGCTTGCCCGCACGCGCATCCTAAACGCCCGAGGTCTTGGCGATCTGCTAGAGCAGATGCAGAAAGCAAGCGAAGACATGGGCAGCATCGATGAGGCGGTCTATGAATCGGCGATGAAGAAGTATGCGTCTGCCGAAGCCCGGTTCATCGCGCTCGGCGGGTATGCGGCCGAGGCCGAAGCGGCTGCAATTGCAAGCAATCTTGGCCTCAAAGAGCAGGTTCTCAGCCAGCCACTAAAAACTCTTTCGGGTGGTCAGCGGCGAAGAATCGAGCTCGCCCGGATTCTCTTCAGCGATGCCCAAACCATGATCCTCGACGAACCCACAAACCACCTGGACGCCGATTCGGTGGTTTGGTTGCGTGAATTCCTCAAGAGCTATCAGGGCGGACTCATCGTGATCAGTCACGATGTTGATCTGATCGGCGAAACCGTAAATCGTGTTTTCTACCTCGATGCAATGCGCGGCGTTATTGACGTTTACAACATGGGTTGGAAGGCGTACCTAAAACAGCGTGAGGCCGATGAAGAGCGTCGCAAGCGTGAACGCAGCAATGCTGAGAAGAAGGCCGCCACTCTTCAGCTGCAAGCCGCGAAATTTGGAGCGAAGGCAACCAAGGCCGTTGCTGCTCAGCAGATGATTCGTCGAGCTGAGAAGCTACTGGGCAGCCTCGAAGAGGTTCGCGAGAGCGATCGAGTGGCCAAGATCAAATTCCCCGACCCGGCCCCCTGCGGCAAGACTCCGCTGATGGCTTCCAACCTGAGCAAGAGTTACGGATCGCTGGAGATTTTCACCGCCGTCGATCTGGCAATCGATAAAGGTTCCAAAGTCGTCATCATCGGCCTCAACGGTGCAGGCAAGACCACTCTTCTTCGCATCCTCGCCGGTATCGATAAGCCTGACACCGGCCAACTGGAACCTGGTCACGGCCTCAAGATTGGCTATTTCGCTCAGGAGCACGAGACTCTGGATGTGTCCAAGACCGTTCTTGAAAACATGACTCGATCTGCTCCTCAACTCAATGAAACCGACGCCCGAAAGGTCTTGGGTTCGTTTCTCTTCACCGGCGATGATGTAAACAAGCCAGCCGGCGTGCTATCGGGGGGCGAAAAGACTCGATTGGCTTTAGCGGCTCTGGTGGTTTCGTCTGCCAACGTGTTGCTACTCGATGAACCAACCAACAACCTTGATCCAGCCAGCCGTGAAGAAATCCTTCGCGCCCTCGCGACTTTCACGGGAGCGGTAGTTCTGGTATCTCACGATGTTGGTGCGGTTGAGGCATTGAACCCCGAGCGCGTACTGATTTTGCCCGACGGCGTCGAAGACCACTGGAATGCCGGTTATGCCGAACTGATTTCGCTCAGCTAAATACGAATCTTCGCGAGTCTAAGCTTGGTCCTCGGCTTGGTTGTCCCGTTGGGCTCGTGTCACTCGCTTGGGTTTAGGCACATAGTTCGGATCGTTGGCTGCTCGATAAAAGTCAAGTTCGCGCCGAACTGACCAGACAAGCGTTACAAAGGCTAAAACTGCAAAAATAATCCACTGGATGGCGTAACTGAGGTGATTGCCCTCGGAAAGTTCAGGTTTTGTCTCGAGTTTTGGAGCGACTGCGCTGCGGGGAGTCTCGGCAGCTAGCCGCAGATAGAAATCCTCGGCAATCGGCTCCTTGGACCGGAGCTCGGCTTGGGCATCTCCTGGCACGATGGCCGCTAATTCGCCCCTAGGAGCGGACTTACCGTTGTTGGATTCGGCTGCTCGAATTCGAGCAATAATCTGGATGTCACCAGATGGAAGCGTTGGGACCAGGTCAGGGTGGTCGTGATTGGTTCCCGTAGGCAGCCACCCACGATCGACGAGGTAGAGCTTTAGATCCGCAGTCTGGAAAAGCGCAACCTGAAGAAACCCTGGATTGCCGGCGTAGGGCTTGTTTCTAACCAGCAAATCGCTACCGGACACATAGTGGCCCTCGAGCATTACCGGATGCCACTCTCGCTGAGGGTTGAAGCGTCCATTCTTCAGAACGGCATCAATCGGCACAGCTGGTTGAAAGTAGTTGGAATTGACGATGTTATTGGCAGCAACCACCTCGGCGCGACGAGCAAATTGCCAGCGAGACAAGAAACTGCACGCAACCGCAAACATGACCACCAACAGCAACCAGGCCAGCCAACGGCGCCAGGATTGTTTGAAATAACTCAAGACGTTTGACCCGCCCGACTGTTGTGCGATCGCGTACCGATTAGAAATCCACGGTTCTCTAGATAACTGGTCAAAAACCCGAGGTGCTCAGCGCAGGCCGCCCAGGTCTTCACGCGATCGGGGGAGTGCACCTTCGGGTTGCGCCAATCAATCAAGAGCTCCGCGGGCGCAACACAGCCGGCTCGCGAACATTTTTGAAGCAGATCAGTCAAGATTTGAAGCCCGTGTGTTGGTAGAGACAATTTTCACGGTTGAGGCGTCAATTTTGAGAGGTTCGGCGACCACGGTGGACTTCGGGGTTACCGCCGCTAGCCCCTCACCAGCTTCGTGTCGCACGTCGTTAGCAATAATCACCGCGATGTAAGGCAGGAAAAT
>JAGWTM010000083.1 GCA_028868975.1 Actinomycetales bacterium | reverse complement strand
CGTAGGTTCTTGATGTAAATCTTGATCGCGTCGCGTTCGACCTGAAGTTTTGACAAGCGTTCTTCTGCCTGCCGTACTTCCAGGTTGGCTTTCTCCTGAGCCGCTTTGATGATGGCGCGGGCCTCGGCGTCGGCAGCGGCAATCGTGCCATCGGCCTTGGCGCGGGCTTCATCCGTCGTCTTTTTAGTAATCGACTTGGCGGCTGCCTCGAGGGTTTCCGCTTCGAGACGTGCCGCATTGGCACGAGTTAGCGCGTTGGCGAGGTTCGCGTTGGCCTCATCCAGGTACTTCTGGGTTAGCGCAACGGCCTCCTGATGCTTGCGAAGGTACTCCGTCTCGGCTTCTTCGCGACGCGCGGTAAGTTCGAGCTCGAGGTCGATGCGTGCCTGCTCGGTGACCAGCTGTCGAGCGCGTTCGACGTCCATCTCGACACCCACTTGGCGCTGAGCAATCAGCTTCTTTTCGGCAAGGTCGCGCTCGGTCTTGGCGCGCAAAAGTTCGGTTTCACGCTTGGTCGTAGCACGCAAGCGGGCCGCCTCGGTCGCCACGGCCCCGCGCGTAGCCGATGCCTCGCGCTCGGCGCTAGCAATCAGTTCGGCCGCGCGCTCATTGGCTTCGGCAATCGCATCCTCATAGTCAACCTTGGCGCTACCGATGATGCGGTCGGCTCGGCGCTGTGCTTCGGCCACCAGCGCGTCGTAATAACCCTTGGCTTGGCCGCGTTGCTCATCCAATTCAATAGCCAGATTTTTGCGGATGCGGTCGCGCTCGGTCTCGGCGTCTTGAATCAGGCGCTTGGCCTGTTCCTCAGCGGTTGAGAGAATCAGGGCAGCCTTGGCTCCAACGCCGGCGTAGGTAGGTTCGCCCACCTCAGAAATGGTCTGCTGAGCTTCGAGCAGGCGATTACTGGTGTCGCGAAGTTCGGCCGCCAGCTGAGCATTTTGCCCGCTCAGCTGCAGAATCTCCTTGCGCAAATCGCGCATCGCGTCATCGACCGCGAGCCGGTCATAACCTCTGACGACCAGAGGGAATTCGGTCTCTTCAGCTGCCAAAATGCTGCTCCTAGGCCACTTCGCTAAACTTATGAAACGGGCTTATTGCCCGTGCCAAGTTTAGTCTTTGAGGCTCAAACCACGCCCGCCCCTCACCCAAGGATGCCAATGCGCTTTCTGATTGCAGCAGCACTCTTTGTTGCTTCGCTGGTGAGCCTCCTGCTCGGTGTTGGCGACCGCAGTCTCTGGGCGCCACCAGCCGATCACCGGATTTCGGTCAAAGTCGAGACCAAATCACCTTTCATCGTCGTGCCCGCCAAGGTTTTGAGCACCTTCCCGGGGCAGCCAAGAGTCACGGCCACCAATCTCGGCCGCAACTTTGTGGCCTTCGGGCGAGAAGCCGACATTCGCGCTTGGGTAGGCAATTCTCAGTTCGTTGAACTCACAACCGGCAAATCGACAGCGGGCCTACCGACCATCGAAAAAGGATCGGAACACATCGGCATCAGCGGCACCACCCCGCAGGGCAGTGACCTCTGGACCGTTCAGAGTGCCGGCGCTGGCTCAGCCACGGTTAGTGCCGAAACCCGCTCAGACACCGGAGCCCTGATCGCTTCCGACGGCAAACTCGCAGCCCCAGCCGAACTACTTTTCGTCTGGCCCATCGCTCACGACCTCACATTTTCAAACACGATGCTCGCGATCGGAGCCGGACTCGCATTTGCCGCTCTCATCATGCTGGTGATCGCTCTGCGTCACGCGAGAGTCAAACGCGGACCCCGTCGCCGCACACCAAAAGCCCCGAGAGTCAAGAAGGTGCGTGTGCGTCGCAACAAGGGTCTTGTGAAACCAAAGGGACGCCGATCGGCGCGCAACCCAGTCGCCAAGCTCGCGACCAACGGAGCCCTAACGCTCGCGCTGGTGGCCTCGCTCACCGGCTGCTCGCTCCAGCTGCCAGGTGTTGCGGGCGGGGCACCGAGCGAAACCCCGAGCCCAACCTCAACCGCGAACAACCAAACCCCGGCGGCCGTGACGCATCAGCAGCTGGTGCGCATCCTCGCCGATGTATCGTCGGTCGCTAATAAAGCCGATGCCACCAAGAATCGAGCCGTCCTCGCCAGTCGCTTCGCAGGCCCTGCCTACAAACTGCGCGCCATCAATTACATCCTGCGAAAGAAATCGAGTGCGATCGAGCCTTTCCCGGTTATTGCCGCCGAGCCGATAACCTTCAGCCTCCCAGCCTCAACCGACAGCTGGCCTCGAGTCATCATGGCGGTCACCGATGAACCCGGGCAAACCAACCTTCCGCAGGTGATCGTGTTGCAGCAGGCCACGCCACGCGAAAACTACAAGGTTTGGTATGTCTCGCGGCTGCTGCCAGGTGTGAAAATTCCGTCGGTCGCAACCGAGGACATGGGTGCGATTCCGGTCGACCCGAAGAGCGTGTTCCTCAAGCTTGCACCGAATCAACTGCCTCAAGCCTTCGGTGACGTGATCAACCGAGGACGCACCAGCCTAAGTGCCGGTCTCTTCAACCTCGCCAACCCTTTCTACGAGCAGGTTTCAAGCGACCAGAAGGCTCAGGCTGCCGCCTTGGTGAATGCGCGAATCAGCTACAAACACACGCTCGGTGAACCCAACACGATGGCTTTAGCAACCGCCGATGCGGGAGCCCTCGTCGCCGTTTTCATGAACGACACTTACACCATCAAACCGAGCCGACCCGGTTCGGCCGTCGCTGTGGATGGCGCCGAGAAGGTGTTGCTCGGTGCTGGCGGATCAACCTCGGGCGTTCAGTCGACGTATGGAGACATGCTGTTTTTCTACGTCCCACCGGTAACTTCAAAATCAACCATCGAGCTTCTGGGAGCAACCCAGGGCCTCCTAGCGATCAAGAAACTCTAATGGCAGAACCTTTCACTCGTGCGTCATTGGCCGGTGCAGTTGACCTGTCGGCTCTTCGTGAACGAGCCCAGGCTCAAGCAGCCCCGCCGTCGCAAACGGCATCCGCTTCAGCACCCGCTTCGGCCCCCGCAGCGACATCGGGGCCTTCAACAACACAGTCCAGCGGTGAACTCTTGGTCTCGGGCCTCGTAATCGAGGGTGGCGTTGAAAATCTTCGCGAGCTGCTGAGTCTTTCGGATCAAATTCCGGTGCTGGTCGATTTCAAAACCGCGGCCGTAGCAGAATCGGCCGGATTGACTGTTTTGCTCGAAAAGCTCATCCTCGAACTCGATGGTCGTGTCATTCTGGTGCGAGTCGATGCCGATTCACAGCCTCAAATTCTCGAGGCATTCCAAATGCGTCAAGGCGGTGTCGCCGTTGCACTTATCAAGGGGCAGCCGGTCCCGCTCATCAGCGCCGATTTGGATGAGCCGGAGGTCCGTGCGCGTCTCGCGCGATTGCTCGAGGTCTCGGCACAGCAGGGATTGACCGCGCGTGCCGTCGTCTCTGACCAGGTTGCCAAGCCCACCGAACCGCAGTTGCCTCCACGTCACCAAAAGGCGTTTGAACTCATCGA
>JAGWTM010000082.1 GCA_028868975.1 Actinomycetales bacterium | reverse complement strand
GTGTCGCGGCCCTGGCCCGACTTAGCGAATAGCTCGCGGTCGTCCATGCCGTTGAACAGGCCAACGTAATAAACCTGTGGTTCACCTGGCAAGAAGAACTGCACAGCGCGCATGCCGAAGTATGCGGTGTCGTTAGCGACGATGTTTGGCAGGGTGGCGTTGATCTGGTGAGGCAGGGTGAACCACTGCGGAACAACCGACGCAATCTTTGAGTGGCCGCCGGTGTTCTTTTCGGCAACGTCAAAGATGTAGGCCATCTCGTCCTGAGTGATCAGCCCAGGCTTGCCGTTGATTGGGCCGCCATCGATGACGCCATAACCGTCGTGGGTGTCGAGCACGTTGAGGCAGTTGGTTGGGCGAATCTTGAACCAGTTGTCGAGGCGATCGACGGTTCCGGTGAAGTATGAGTGCAGTAGCAGCGGAGCAGTCTGGAAGTCATAGATTAAATCGACCAGCGGCGCGATGTCGAGCTGCTGGGTGTAGTGGGCGTGAACCTCAACCAATACGCGCATGCCGTATGAGTGAATCAGCTCGGTGATTTCCTCGACGAACTCGAGAGTCTCTTTGGTCATAAACGAGTCGGTGCCCGGGGTCTTCACCGCGTAGCCAACGGCGTCGAGGCGGACGACCTTCACGCCGCCCGACTTGAGAGCCTCGAGGACGCTCTTGAGGTAGTCCTGACCCTTTTCGTGCTTGATGTCGATGTCTACCTGAGAAGGCATAAAGGTGGTCCAGACCAGGCGACGCTTGCCGGCAACCTCATACGCGGTGAATGGCATGCCCGGGCGTGGACGGTAGAACGAGGTGATGCCTTCTTCGGTTCCACCGTTTGGGAACACGGTGTCAAAGGTCAGGAACATTCCGGCGTACTCGCTGGCATCGCCCTTCTCTTGCCAATCGATGAATTCTGGCGAGAGGTATGACGCGTGGTTGACGATCAGGTCAGCGGTCAGTTCGTGGGTCTCGCTGATGCGCTTGAAGTCAGCCCAGGTGCCGAGGCGCGGGTCGACAATCTTGTGGTCGATAGGGTCAAAACCAGCGTCGTCACCGTCGTAAGGGTGAAAGAACGGCAGCACGTGAATGCCGTCAAAATCGCTCAGTGCGCCTTTGAGAAGCTTCTCAATTTCGCCTAGGTTTCCGCCTACGCGCTCCGCGTAAACAAGGATGCTGGTGCCTGACATGTTGCCCTCTCTAATGCCCCCAAAAAGGTTACCTGAAATGACTGTAAGCGTTTACAAAATCGGGTCACAATAAGGTCAATTTCGCGCAATTCATGCCTAATTCGCGGGCAATCTAAACTGTATGAGTGACTGATCAACGCCAGGTTCGCCCGACCACCGAGGGCTGGAAGCAAAAGCTAGACGCCGAAGGGCGTCCGCTGCTTCAATTTGCCGAACCAAAGGGCAAGCAGCCACCGACTCACCTGGCCGATTTGACGGTTGTCGAACGCGCCGAGCGCCTCAAAGAGCTGGGGCTGCCGGGCTTCCGTGCCAAGCAGCTGGCCACTCACTACTTCACCCACTACACGAGCGACCCGGCCCAGATGACCGACCTGCCTGCGAACATTCGCGAGCAGCTGGCCGCGGGCATGTTGCCAAATCTGTTGACCGAGGTTCGTCGACTACAGACCGACAAGGGCGACACAATCAAGTTTCTGTGGCGCCTCTTTGACGGCGCAACCGTCGAGTCGGTTCTGATGCGTTACCCAGGGCGCATCACCCTCTGCGTTAGCTCGCAAGCCGGTTGTGGCATGAACTGCCCGTTCTGCGCAACGGGTCAGGCCGGTCTAACCCGCAACATGTCGGCCGCCGAGATTGTTGACCAGGTGGTCCGCGCCAATGCCGCCATTGCTCGCGGTGAGCTCGGCGGTCGCAAGGGCGGCGACCCGGAGAATCCCGAGCGCGTCACCAACATCGTTTTCATGGGAATGGGCGAGCCGTTGGCAAACTACAACCGACTCATGCAGGCCGTGCGAACCATGGTTGCTCCGCAGCCCGAGGGGCTGGGGATGTCGGCTCGAAACATCACCGTTTCGACCGTGGGGCTCGTTCCGGCAATCCACAAGCTCGCAGAAGAAGAACTGCCGCTAACTTTCGCGCTCTCACTCCACGCGCCAGATGATGAGCTGCGCGATGAGCTCATCCCGGTGAATTCGCGCTGGAAGGTTGATGAAGCTCTCGACGCCGCGCGGTCGTATTTCGAGAAGACCGGTCGCCGAGTTTCAATCGAGTACGCGCTGATCAAAGACATGAACGATCACGCCTGGCGCGCTGACCTGCTCGCCGAGAAGCTCAATGCGCGCGGCAAGGGTTGGGTGCACGTGAACCCGATTCCGCTCAACCCGACACCGGGTTCGGTCTGGACCGCATCGCTACCGGAGACCACTCGAGTTTGGATTTCGCGCCTTGAAGCAGCGGGTGTTCCGACCACGCTGCGTGACACCCGCGGTAAGGAAATCGACGGCGCTTGCGGTCAGTTGGCCGCGGCGGAATAAACCGCTATCCGGCAAGACCGAGCAAAGAAATGCGGCCTCCCCGAAGGAAGGCCGCAATTCTTTTATTGGTGACTACTTATTGCTGAGTCGGATCGTGACTCGGCGAATCTGGTTGCCCACGGTGGTCTCTTGCAAACCGACCTGTGACTTCGCAGTCAGGGTCGGGTTGACACTCAAAGCGACCGCACATGAAGCAGTTGCTCGGTTTGTCGACAGGGCAAAGTCAACCGGGAGAACGGTTGGACCCATCGTGAAACCGGTGCAGTACATGTGCTTGTAACCCGGGTTGGCCTTAATGAACTTGGTGATTGCTGCCTTGATGGCACCGGTGATCGCTGGCGAACCAGGGGCAAAGCCCGAGATCGTGATGATCACATCCTTGTCAGTTGGCTTGGTGCCGCCATTTGATCCACCGTTTGATCCACCGGCGCTGCTTGGCTTCGGCAGTTCGTAGTAGGTCATTGCCGATGCGATTCGCAGCGAACCAGCTTGAACGGTGAGCAAGATGTCAACAGTGCCAACCTGACGGGCCGGGATGATGAAGGTGATCTGGCTGTTGTTGTTGCTGGTGATCTGCGCGATGATTCCACCGACTACGACCTGGGTTGCCCCCTGAAGGTTGTTGCCGCTAATCACAGAGGTGCCACCGCCGGTGGTCAGTGAGCGGTTAGGTGAAACCTTGTAAACCAGCGGAATCGTCGGAATCTGTGCCGGGTTGATCACGATGGTGTACTGGCGAGTGGTGGTTACGCCACTGTCATCCACCTGAACAGTGATCGTGAAACCAAGCGCGGTCGACTGTTGTGACGGGGTTCCCGAAATCACGCCGAGGTTTGACAAAGCCAGACCGTACTGAGCGAGGTTGCCTGAGACCAGCGACCAGGTGTAGTTGCCTGAGCTTCCGCCGTCGGCGGTCAGCGACTGGCTGTAACCCTGGCCGACTGTGCCGTTAGCGATGCTGCCGGTGGTGATGCCCAAAACCATAAAGGTGCGGGTGACCGGAGTAGCGGCGCCGTAGGTCGAGTTGCCGTTCT
>JAGWTM010000081.1 GCA_028868975.1 Actinomycetales bacterium | reverse complement strand
GACCGCGGCTTGGCGCAGCAGACCCGCAATTTCATCGACGCGGTTCTGCTGGCCGTGCCGCGCGCGCAACTCGTGGGGCCGCGACCGACAATCGACCGCATGGAGCGGTCGCCCGCGATCGCGTCCTTCGTGTTTGAGGGTTTGAATGGTGAAACGATTCTGCTCGAGCTTGAACGCCGAGGCATAATCTGTTCCAGTGGTTCGGCTTGCTCCGCTGGCAGCACCGAGCCTTCTCATGTGTTGCTGGCAATGGGCTACGACCCTGATTTGGCGCGCACAGCCGTTCGTTTTTCGTTTGCGAGCGAGTTGCCTGGGGTGAAGCGAACCGCGATCATTGAACCGTTTGATGCTGATCGGGTGGTAGAGGCTCTGGTCGAAATCACCGAGAAGCTCGCTGGCTGATTGAGCGAAACCAAGCCGTAATCAAGGCGTGGCAGACTAAAGCCATGACCGAAAACCAGTCGCCACAACCAAAAGTTCTCGTCATTGTTCATGACAAAGACGGCAACCTAAATGAGCTGGCAGCGCCGCTGGCCGAAGAGGGCCTGTTCCTCGATATCTGGGATGCCGAACACAACAAAACCAAGGTTCCGAAACTGGACGAACTGAACCAGTACGACGGCATCATTTCGCTAGGCGCGCAGGCAGGTGTGCTTGAAGAAGCCGATTACGAATGGATGCCTCACGAGCGCAAAATCATCGAGTGGGCTCTTGAGCATGAGACTCCGCTGCTCGGACTTTGTTTTGGTTCGCAGCTAATTGCCTCGGCAGCCGGCGGCGAGGTTTACAAGGCCGAAGTTGGAGAATTCGGTTGGACCGAGGTCGAGATGTCGCCGGAGGCCGCCAATGACCCAGTTTTGGGCGCTCTAGGTGAGCGACCACTCGCCTTTCACTACCACTACGACACCTTTACGCTCCCTGATTCGGCAACGCTTCTCGGCACGACCGACGGCATCAAGGAGGCCTACCGGATCGGAAAATCCGCTTGGGCGACACAATTTCACCCCGAGGTTGGTTTGGCCCAAATGCTTGCTTGGTTCAGCACCTACCGCGAATCGTATGAGCGTCGCGGCGTGAACGTCGATGAGCAAATCGCTCTAAGCCACCGAAACTGGATGCGCTACCGTCAGCAGGCAATCGCGTTAGCTAAGGCGTTCGCGGGTCAGGTAAAAGCTCATGCAGCCAACTAAACTCAAAACTTTTTTGTGGTTCGGTGGGCAACTTGAAGAGGCTCTGAACTTTTACCAGTCCCTCTTCGGTCCAGACAATCTCATCATTCGCGAATTGAATCGACCAGCGCCCGACCAACCTCTGTTCACTGCCGACTTCAGCATTTTCGGCCATGAATTCATCGGCTTGAACTGGGCTGGTGGGCCGGAGTTCAACGACTCCATTTCGCTATCACTGAATGTTGACGGCCAAGCCGAAGTCGATCGGCTTTGGGATGCCTTCACCGAACGAGGCGAAGCCGGTCGATGCGGCTGGCTTAAGGATGAGTGGGGGTTGAGCTGGCAAGTTTCGCCTATCCAGATGCGTGACCACCTTGGTGATCCCGACCCTGCGAAGGCGGCCTACGCGATGAATGCGATGCGCCAAATGGGCAAGATCGTTATTCGCGACCTCTACGAATAGCAAAGACTGTCAGCGGTTAGAGGGTTGCCTCAAGCTCGGCATCGACCTCAACTTTTATTTCGGCCGCGGTTTTGCCTTCGGAATCGTAGGTTCCGTGCAGGCCGACTGGCACATTGACCTTGAACCCCTCAGCCTTTGCGCCTAATGCAGTCGCTCGCACACACATCTCGCTCTGGCAGCCAACGATGGTGATTTCGGTGACGCCGAGTTCGTGAAGTTTTGCGGCTAAATCAGGGTTCGATTCGAATGTGTTCGGGGCGGTTTTGCGAACGTGCAGTTCGCCATGTTCCGGTTTGAACATCATCGGCCAGAGGATGCCACCTGGAGCATCAGGCCAGGGCTCATCGCCATCATTTTGCACGTGAACTATTTGCCAGCCCGCCTCCCGCGCCTCGAGAAGGCGAGCCTCGAGTTTCGGCAGCAGCTCATCGGCGTCAGGCAACCGACCCTCGTAAGGAGCGAAACCCCACTGTTGCACATCCACCACAAAAAGCGCGTTCGTCATGGGGAAAGTCTAGAGTGATTGGGTGACCTTTCAATTAGCCCTCGCTTTGTCGATTTTTAGCTTCGTCACCTCGGTCACACCCGGCCCAAACAACACGTTTTTGTTGACCTCCGGCGCGAATTTCGGCATTCGCCGCTCGCTGCCATACATCAACGGCATAATGGCTGGGCTCGGTCTAATGATGATCGCCATCGGGGCTGGGCTCGGCTTGGTCTTTGCTACTTTGCCTATGGTTTACGCGACCCTGAAGTGGATTGGTTTCGCCTACATCGTTTGGCTCGCGATTGCTATTGTGCGCAGCACGAGCAAATCGGATTCGGGCGAGGCTGCATACACCGGGTTTGTGAAATCGACCATTTTTCAGTTTGTGAACCCCAAGGCGTGGATTGTGGTCGCGTCCTTTATGGCAACGTATGTGCCGGTGAATCAGGGGTTTTGGGTTTCCGCGGCAGCTTGCCTGCTGTTTCTAGTTACCACCTACCCGGGCGCATTTCTCTGGGCTGTTTTTGGCCAACTGCTCAAGAATTGGCTTTCAAACCCGAACCAGCGCCGCATTTTCAACATCGTCGCGGCGGCGCTCTTGGTTGCTTCTATGTTGCCCGTTCTGTTTTTTGAGTGACACCGATTGTTGACCAGTCAGGAGAGTTGAATTGGAGTTTCCTTTTGAAGGAGCGATCGTGGAGTGGCGCGGTCCGGCGCCGTTCTACTTTGTGCCTCTTCCGGCTGAGGTCGCTCTTGAAATCAAAACTTTCGAAGCGCAGGCGTCATATGGTTGGGGCTGCATACCTGCGGATGTGACCATCGCCGGACACACTTTTTACACCGCTCTGATTCCTCGCGAGGGCACATACTTTTTGCCGCTGAAGGTTGACGTCAGAAAAAAGACTGGCCTCGCCACGGAAGGTTCCGTGGTTGGGTCGCTGAGTCTGCGCGGAGCCTAGTGCGTGGCCCGCAGGGTCAGATCAGCGGCTCCTGACTGGCTTCTCACAGCATGGATCCATGCCAATCAGAACTCGGCAAAAACAGCAAAGCCCTCTCTAGCCGCCGTTGGCAAAAAACAAGAACATGGAGACCTCATTGGTCAGGGTAAACGTGGCGAAGTAGGAAAACAGGACGGTCAAGCCAAGCCAGTCACGCTTCAAAGCCCAGATTGCTAGAAGTATCCAGCCGAGTGAATAGACCCCGTAACTAAACAGCGCATTGAACAGGTCATAGCTGAGTGCTGTCAGGCCCAGGATGACGAACGCGATACCGCAGCGCCGCAGTATCAGGTCATTGCCGGTCTGATTCGCCGCGAAAAGTTGTGGGAGAGCCTCAGGTGACAGGATGATTTGCTCGGTCTGGCTAACCTGGGCATCAGGTTCGCGCCTCTTGACGCCAAACCAACTAAGCAGTTTCTTCATGGGTTTAGCAAAGCAGTACGGTCCGACATCAATCGCATCGAGAATCAACCCGAGAAAGTGAAAATCCCAGTCCTCGTGAGAAGGAACTGGGATTTTGTGCGCCCCCCGGGACTTGAACCCGGAACCCACTGATTAAGAGTCAGTTGCTCTGCCGATTGAGCTAGAGGCGCGTGCTGCG
>JAGWTM010000025.1 GCA_028868975.1 Actinomycetales bacterium | reverse complement strand
CTCATCTGCGTCGTCGAAGAATCAAAGGACGTCCAGGCAATCGAGCGCACACGCGAGTTCCGCGGTTTGTATCACGTTCTCGGAGGCGCAATTAGTCCGATTGAAGGCATCGGTCCCGATCAGTTGCGCATCAAAGAGCTCATGGCTCGCTTGGCTAACCCAGACATTACCGAGGTCATCATCGCGACCGACCCAAATCTCGAGGGTGAAGCAACTGCTACCTACTTGACTCGTATGCTCAGCACACTGGGAATCACGATCTCCCGACTGGCATCGGGCTTGCCGGTTGGCGGCGACCTCGAATACGCCGATGAAGTCACCCTGGGTCGAGCCTTTGAAGGGCGTCGAGTAGTTCAGTAACTTTTTTGGCGGCGCTCAGTTATGGTTTAGGCAAACAACCCGCCGCAAATAGGGTCACTAACCTTTTTGCGGCCGCGGGGGATTGCAAAAACCGCTGAGGCCACAGGGGTAGTCCATTTGTTCAAGAGGTCGAAGTCAGCAAGTCGCTTTTGAATCGGTAGGTATTGCTCGTTTGCGTTGTGGGCGTATGCGAGCCAAGCCAGACCCGCTTTGGTTCGGCCATCGGAGTCGTGCTCAACGTAATTGAAAGGTTTGCGGAACAGCGGAAGAGATCCTTCGGCTGCCTGAGCTTGCCGCACGTGAGCGAACCCTGGAATGACTAGGAAGCCTCTGTCGTCACGCGAATTCAAGTCGAGAAAATCCGTTTCTCTGGTTCCGCCAAGTGGGGCGCCGTTTGAAAGGCTTCGCCCTATGACCTTCTCCTTGTCCTTTCGGTCGAGAACATCCCAAGTATCCAGGTTCATCTCGATTTTTCTATAGACGAGCGTGGTCCCGCCCGCGTACCAGCTTGGATTTGTTTGGGCGTCGTGATCTGTCTGGCCCCAAACGGAACGATTGAATGACTCGCTGCCAGGTTGTGGGCTGCCTGTGCCATCGAGTTGGCCCATTAGATTTCGTTGACTGCGCAAAGGCGATGACGGGTCAATCGCTGAGAAACCTCTTTGGCGCCACCTGAGGTTTGCAAAATAACTGCTATCTCTGAGCAGGCTTCGCTCTGCGTGGGCCTCCTGTAGAGGGCTATCAGAGCTGACCATCAGCAGGATATCCCCGTTGCAATTGCTGTCTACCAATTTGTCAATTTTGAACTTCGGAAGCTCGGCAAAGCCCTCAGGCTGCATGTGTTCAAGATCTAACTTTTTGAAAAGTGATGGGCCGAAGCCAACAACGATTGCTAGTCGTCCTTTGAGCTCAGTTAGCTCAGGTTGCGGATCCGCGAGCATTTCCCGATGTTCCATCAGGCGGTCGATATCGTCAGCAAGGATGGTCATCCAACTTCTCATCTGGTCGATGGTCACATCGGGTCTGATGTCGAGCGACAGCAGTGTTGTGCTGGCAAGAGGCTCGGCATCGATTCCTGGCTGATGGGCGCCGAGAGCCGAAAGTCGCACCGGTTCCGAGCTGGTGGACTTGGCGCCGGTTGGACGTTCCGAAGCGCCGCCCTCAATCACATTGGAAACAACCTGACCTGCAACAAGCGCGGTGGTGGCGCCTAACCCACCGGCTACGGCACCTTTAAGAAATTCGCGGCGAGAACCCATAATGAGACCATTCTATAACTTGTAGAAGTTCGTGCTAGAGTGCTCAAAGACCGATTTTCTACTACACGTAGAAAAACTTATTCAAGTCAAAGAAATTGTCAGGAGAATTCATGTTTTCGCTGAAAAAGCGTCCTATTGCAGCTGTTGCACTAGCTGCCTCTCTCGCTGCCATGGTGAGTCTTTCTCTGTCTACGGCTGCGCACGCCGCAACCCCAAAAACGGGTTCTGCCTGCGCAGTTTCTGGTCAAGTTATCGCCACAGCTAAGTTCACTATGGTCTGTTCTGCCGCATCTGCCAATACTCCTTCGCAACCAGCCAAACTTACTTGGGGTAAGCAACTTCCGGTTAGCAAGGCAAATCTTGTGATGGCCGATGCATGGGTTAAGTCGATTGATCTGAAGAGCTCGACTTGGGGTCCGATGACAGGCGCATTTGGAACGTTCGTCAACCCCAGTTCAAAACCGGTGCGTATCGTTGCCGCATACACTTCATCAGCGGAATTCGTTCAGCTGCATGAAGTTGTTACGGCAGACGGAAAAATGATTATGCAGCAGAAGCAAGGTGGCTTCACCGTGCCTGCAAAAGGCACCAAGCAGATGAAGCCCGGGGCCGATCACACCATGTTCATGAACCTAAAGGGCTCAGTGAATCCTGGCGACTTGATCTACGTGACGTATGTGACCTCGACAGGAGCGCGTTTCACCCAGCCATTTTTGGCCAAGGTTTATTCCGGTGGCAATGAGACCTACAACCCAAGCGGAACCTCAACGATGTAGATCAGCTGCATCGGTCAATTTTGTGAGCCAAGAAGCGGGCGATAGGGAAACCAATTCGCCCGCTTTACATTTTTGAAGGGGCTAAAACCCAATAAACTAGAGGTCCGCGCCAAAGGTCGTCGCGCAAAATCCCCCCTTGTTTTAGCCCCGAGTTCGAGGAGCACACTTTGGCCCTAATCGTGCAGAAGTTTGGCGGATCGTCGGTTGGCGATGCGGCCAAGATTAAGCACGTTGCCCGCCGCGTTATCGAAACGCAAAAGGCCGGCAACCAGGTTGTTGTAGTCGTGTCAGCCATGGGCGACACCACCGATGAGCTAATTGATTTGGCGCAGTCGGTAGCCGGCGACCCATACGCCAGCGCTCGCGAAATGGACATGCTGCTAACTTCTGGTGAGCGCATCTCAATGGCGTTGCTGGCAATCGCGATCAACGCGCAGGGTGGCGTCTCTCGCTCGTTCACGGGTTCGCAGGCCGGAATCATGACCAGCGCCAAGCACGGCGATGCAAGAATTTCCGAAGTCACCCCAACCCGCATCCGCGAGGCACTGGATGAGGGCAACATCGCCATCGTCGCGGGCTTCCAAGGTTTCAACCGCGACAGCAAAGACATCACTACGCTCGGTCGCGGCGGCTCGGACACTACGGCTGTCGCGCTAGCCGCGGCTCTCGACGCCGATGTCTGTGAAATCTACTCCGATGTTGACGGTGTCTACACCGCCGACCCGCGCGTTATTCCAGCAGCGCACAAGCTCGAATCGATTGACATCGAATCAATGCTCGAACTGGCTGCAGCAGGCGCCAAGATTCTGCACATTCGTGCCGTCGAGTATGCCCGTCGACACAATGTCGACCTGCGTGTTCGCTCAACTTTTAGCACCGATCCAGGAACCATCGTTTACTCAACCAAGCCAGCAGGAGACAACATGGAAGAGCCAATCGTTTCAGGTGTAGCCACCGACAAGGGGCAGGCAAAGATCACCGTAATCGGCATCCCAGATCAGCCAGGCAAGGCCTCAGAGCTGTTCCAGGTTGTTGCTGAGGCCGATGTGAACATCGACATGATTGTTCAAAACGTGCCAACCGGTTCTGACGTGACCGACCGAGTTAGCGACATCTCGTTCACTCTGCCACTGGGAGACCTTGGCCGAGTCGCGGGTGCCCTCGAGGCAGCAAAGCCAACCCTCGGATTCCGTCAGCTTGAGCAAGATGCAGACATCGGCAAGCTCTCGGTTGTCGGTGCCGGCATGAAGACCCACTCGGGAGTATCCGCCACCCTGTTCAAGGCACTCGCTGACGCCGGCATCAACATTGAGATGATCTCAACCTCAGAGATCCGCATCTCGGTGGTCACCAACGCGAAGCAGCTCGACGATGCAGCTCGCGCCGTGCACACTGCCTTCGGTCTTGACAGCGACACCGAAGCCGTCGTTTACGCAGGCACCGGTCGCTAAGCCGGCGTCCACAATTAGCTTTCAATAAAAGGAGACACAGTCATGAGCCGCAAGCCAAATCTGGCCCTCGTAGGTGCAACCGGTGCAGTTGGCACCGTGATGATTAACATCATCAACAACCGCGAAAACATCTGGGGCGAGATTCGACTGATTGCTAGCCCTCGTTCGGCCGGCAAGAAGATCACGGTTCACGGCGAGGAACTGACAGTCGTGGCTCTCAGCCCAGAGGCCTTCGACGGCATCGACATCGCCATGTTCGATGTTCCGGATGAGGTCAGCGAAGTGTGGGCCCCAATCGCCGCCCAGCGCGGCGCGGTCGCCGTCGACAACTCGGGTGCATTCCGCATGAACCCGGATGTGCCACTCGTAGTCCCGGAGGTCAACCCGGAGCAGGCCAAGAACCGTCCGCTAGGAATCATCTCGAACCCGAACTGCACCACGCTGACCATGATGGCTGCCATGGGCGCCCTGCACCGCAAGTGGACCCTCAAAGAACTCGTGGTCTCTAGCTACCAGGCGGTATCAGGCGCCGGTGCGGCTGGAATCGATGAGTTGGCAGCAGAATTGGCCGTGGTTGGTGGCCAGGCAAGCCTCGGCACCGCAACTGACGACGTTCGTGCCGCACTCGCAGCAGCGGGCAACGACCTGAGCAACTCGCCTTGGGCACACCCGATCGCCCTCAACGTAATCCCGTTTGCCGGTTCGCTAAAGGCTGGCGGCCACAGCAGCGAAGAGATGAAGGTACGCGATGAGTCGCGCAAGATTCTCGGAATCAGCGACCTCAAGGTTGCCGCTAGCTGCGTCCGTGTTCCGGTTCAGGTCGCCCACTCGCTGACCGTGCACGCTACCTTCGCGAATGAACTAACCGTCGACGAAGTCCGCGAAGTTCTCTCGCAGCAGCCGACCGTAAAGGTTGTTGACGACCCTGCCAACAACCAGTACCCAACCCCAAACATGGTTGCCGGCCAAGACCCGACCTTTGTCGGTCGCATCCGTCAGTCACTCGATTTCACCAACAGCATCGAGCTGTTTGTGGTGGGCGACAACCTACGCAAGGGCGCTGCGCTAAACACGTACGAAATTGCTGAACTCGTTGCCAAGGAGTTCTAGGTCGGCAGAGTACCCTGAGAGCATGCGCAAGTTTGCTCTAGGTTTTTTGGTGGCGGGGGCCGTCCTAGCTCTAGCCGGTTGCAGCACCCCCGAGGTGCAACCAACCTCGACTATCGATCCAGCGCTAATTCCTACTTCGGCGCCTGCCAACGTGGTTGACGCAAATCCGGCCGATTACGATGACGGTTTCGGCGAATGGATTTTCAAGGTTGGAGACGGACCAACCTGGTGCACGATCAGTCCTGGAACCACGGCGAGTGACCCGCAATTTGTGACCTGCGAGCAGAACGAAGCCTCGGTTGCCTACGACCCGGTTCCTGCTCCAGCTGATTGCAGCGCTTCTTACGGCTACCAGATTCGACTATGGGGCGGCAAGGATGCGGTTGCGTTCGGCAACACCAAGCAAGCGCAATTCACCTGCGCCTCGAGCTCATATTCAGACCCAAGCCAGGCCAAGGTGTTGCCATCGGGCAGCCAGCTAACCGTGGGTGACATCACCTGTTTCGTGGTTGACGTAACCGCGCGCTGCGATAACCAAAACAAGAACTTCATCGTTCTCGGTCCGCGCGCCTGGGCACTCGGGTAACTCTCACTACCTCTTCAACCGAGGTTTCAGCCCTCAATGGGCATGAGCGTCAAAAGTCTCAACTCGGGGCGAACCGCAAACCTGACCGGCGCGTAAATCGAGTGACCGAGCCCGGCGCATACATTCAAGATCGTGCTGTTGCCGTTGGCGCTCTGCCAGCCACTTAGACCTTTGGCAAATTGGCGCGGGAGGTCACAGTTGGTCACTAGCGCGCCGAAACCGGGAATCGCCACCTGGCCGCCGTGCGTGTGGCCTGCAAAAACGATGGATGCGCCCGCGTCGGCCATGGCGTGCACCACGTTGAGATACGGCGCATGCGTCACCCCGATGGTGATGTCAGTGATTCCGTTGGTTGCAGCCTGACTTTGCAGCGAGGCAATTTCGGCCAGCCCGTCGTGAGCGTCATCGACACCGATGAAACCAATCTTCAGGCCCGAGATTTGGGCCGTAGCACCCCGGTTATTGAGATTCAACCAGCCTCCGCGTTCGAACGAATCGGTGAGCCGTTTGGTATCGAGCGGTTTGCCGTGGCTGCGCTCCGATGGTCCGGCCAGGTAGCCGAACGGGTTTCGTAAGACCGGGGAATGGTAGTCGTTTGAGCCATTCACGAAGACTCCGGGCTTGCCGAGCGCGTCGGTCAGAGCAGTCAGCACGGGCGCGATGCCACTCGGGTGACCGAGGTTATCGCCGGTGTTGACCACCAGGTCGACTTCGCCGCGCGCAACCAGCGATGAGATTGTTTTTGCGAGCCAACGCTGCTTGCGTCTCTGCCAAGGCGCCATGTGGATGTCACTGACGTGCAGCACGTGAATCGGGTGGCTGCCAGCCGGCAGAACGCGAACCGAGTCTCGACGCACAACGAACAACTGGCGTTCGATGAAGATGCCCCAGATTGCGCAGGCCAAACCCAGCACCACGAGCGCGGCGAGCACTGCGAGCAGGGCATCCATCGTTGTAATCGCTAAGGGCCGGTGCTGATGATCAGCAGAATCGCGCTGTTCACCGAAGCAGCCGTACCGGCGGCTGGGTCGGTTCCGATGACGTTGCCCTTGGCGACTGTTGGCGACTTCTGGAAGTACTGCGTTTGCGATGCTTGAGGCTCGCTCACCGCTGCGTAGCCCGCCGCGAGCAATGTCGCCTTGGCATTTGCAACCGTCATGCCGCTCACGTTAGGCACCGTCACAGCGCCGCCCTTGCTGACATAGATTCGAATCTGCGAACCGCTAGGCTGGCTCGAATTAGCCGATGGACGCGTGAAGGCGACGGTTCCGGTCGGGGTCGCGCCGGCAACTGGAGTGGTCATGATGGTCGGGCTGAATCCGGCAACTTTGAGCTGCTGCGCGGCGGCCTGCGGGTCGAGTCCGGCAACGCTCGGAACAACTGCCATCGACGCGTTCAGCATCTCGGTTGGCGGCGGGGTGAATGGGCCGCCAGGGTACAACTTGTTAGCGGTCTTCATGGTCGTTCGCCAAATGTCGTGACGCACCGTGTTGGCGGCCTTGTTGTTCAGCTTGAAGGAGCTGAGCGACTTCGAACCAACTACGTTGCCCACCCAAGTTGCGGTTCCAACAGCGGTCGAGAAACCGGTCATCCAGGTGTGGACGCCCGAGTCGGTGGTACCGGTTTTGCCGGCCAGTGGCGTGCCATCTCCGGTCGATGAGGCGCCACCGGTTCCGCCGCTGATAACGCGCTGCATCGCATAGGTCATACCGGCCGCAACCTCGGGGCTTACGGCCTGAGTGCAAACTGATTTCGGCACATTGAGCTCTTTGCCTTCAACGCGCGAATAAACTCGGTCGATCGCGATTGGGCTGCAGTAGGTTCCCTTGTTCGCTACGGCAGCAACCGCGGCAGCCATTGTGACCGGCGCGATTTCGTTGGTGCCGATAATCGCCGAAGGGTAGTACAGCAGCGGATCACCGTCAGCGCGGTGCACACCGAAGCGCTGTGCAGTGTCACGAATGTCACAGATGTCGAGCTTCGATGCCATGTACGCGTACGCGGTGTTCACCGAGAGAGCGGTTGCCTGCACCACGGTCAGGTCCTCAGGCTCCTTTGAGATGTTCTTTGGCTTCCATGTGCCCACCCAGGCACCGCAGCGGGCCGAAAAGTCGGAACCCTGCCATTCGTGGACGCGTCCATCAACGTGATCGTTTAGGTGATAACCATTGGTCAGCCACTGGGCGAGGGTGAAAATCTTGTAGGTCGAACCGACCTGGAAGCCCGATGAGCCACCGTAGTTTCGGTCACCGGCATAGTTCACCGAGGTGTGACCGAGTTCGGTGCTCTGAGTTTGGTCGTAGATGCGGTTTTCGGTCATCGCGAGAATGCGACCGGTGCCAACCTGAACCGAAACGGTGGATGAGCCAATCTGGCTCGGGTCGGTCGGCGGAACCCAGGTCTTGGTTGCCTTGTCAGCCACCGCTTGCAGCTTCAGGTCGAGGGTGGTGTAAATCTCGAGTCCACCGCGCTTGAGCAGAGTCTCGCGGTCCTCGAGAGTCGGCCCGAATTCGGTGCTGTTTCGAATGGTCCACACCGAGTAGTCGCAGAAGAACGCGGTGGTCTGGTTGGCCTCACAGCCGCTCGGGGTGTGGGTGATGTGCACCTCGATAGGAGTGTTTTTGGCCTCGTTGGCTTGAGCCGGGGTGATGTAACCCTCGTCGCGCATGTTGTCGATCACGTAGTCTCGACGGTTTTTAGCGCGGTCGAGGTTGTCTGGGTTGTCTGGACGGTAGTCGTTTGGCGACTTGAGCATCGCCGCCAGCATCGCTGCCTGAGGAATGTTTAGTTCTGAAGCCTTTACGCCGAAGTAGTAGTTCGCCGCCGCTTCGATTCCGTTGATCTGATGGCCGAAGAAGCTCAGATTCAGATAACCCGCGAGGATGTCGTTTTTGCTGGCAACCTGCTCGACCGCAATCGCGAGGCGCATTTCGCGAAGTTTGCGGTCCAGAGTCACCGCGGTGGCCTCATCGATGGCCTTTTGGTTGTTGGTCAGCTGAGCGGCAGCGACCAGGGAGTTTTTGACGTACTGCATCGTGATGGTGGAACCACCTGGGCCACCACCTCCCATGGCAGCGTTGGTGAGGGTCGCTCTGATGAGCGAAACGACATCGATTCCACCGTGCTCGTAGAATCGGGGATCTTCGGTTGAGATGACCGCATCCAGAATGTTTTTTGACATCTCGCTGTAAGGAACCGAGATGCGGTTTTCGTGATAGAAACGGGCGATTTCGACCGGTTTGCCGTCTTGAATTCCGTACAGGGTCGATGCCTGGGATGCGTTGACCGGCTTGATGTAGTCGGGGAGTCCGTCGAAGATCGAGATTCCGGTGGTTGCGGCAAAACCGCCAATGATTGCGGTTGGCGCCATCAGGGTCAGAGCCAGAAGGCCCGCGATTGCGCTTAGACCAAAGAGCTTTGCGAGTTGCTTCAGCAGGCTCGATGATTTGCCATTCGAACGGGACATAAAATCAAGGTTACCGAAGAAATCTGAGAGGACTCCGAGAATGACCAAGTGGGAATACGCAACCACCCCTTTGCTGCTGCACAAAGAAACCGCAATCCTCAACAATTGGGGCGCTGACGGCTGGGAGCTAGTTACCATCACCACCGGACCACAGGGTGGTTTGGTTGCCTTCCTGAAGCGTCAGGTCGCGTAATGTCACGGATCGAAGCTCGTCTCGAGGAACTTGGCTTCCCGTTGCCTGAGGTGGCTAAGCCGGTTGCCGCGTATGCGCCATTCGCAGTCACTGGCAACTTGGTTTTCACCGCCGGTCAGCTGCCTTTTGTCAACGGAGCTCTGCCGCTAACCGGCAAGGTCGGCGAGGGCGAAGGCTTGGTTGACCCGGCCGAGGCTAAGAAACTGGCCCGCCTCTCAGCTTTGAACGCGCTCGCCGCGATCAAATTGGCCATCGGTGACCTTGACCGAGTCACCAAGGTGGTCAAGGTTGTCGGCTTTGTCAGTTCGGTGCCTGAGTTCACCGGACAACCCGGTGTCATCAACGGTGCGAGTGAGTTTCTGGTTGAAGTATTCGGCGAGGTTGGCGTTCACGCCCGCTCGGCCGTCGGAGCCCCCGCACTCCCGTTGGATTCGGCTGTCGAAGTAGAACTGATTGTCGAGTTTGCCTAGCCGCGAGTCTTAGCTAAAGCAAAACCCGCTCGAAGAGAGAATCGAGCGGGTTTTGTTGTCTTTGTCGCAGTGGCTAGTCGTTTGCTCCCGCAGCGACCTTGCCACTGATGATGTCCATCACCGAAGTGTCAGCCAAGGTGGTGACATCGCCGATCGGGCGATCTTCGGCCACATCGCGAAGCAGTCGACGCATGATTTTGCCCGAGCGAGTCTTTGGCAACTCGGCCACGACCATGATGGTGCGAGGCTTCGCGATCGGGCCGATTTCTTTGGCAACGTGGTCGCGGAGCGCCTTGCTGACGTGGTCGGCATCGCCGGCTGCCTCAACCTGGCTCTGTCGAAGGATTACGAAGGCGACAACAGCCTGGCCGGTCGTCTCATCCTTGGCGCCGACAACAGCGGCCTCGGCAACATATGGGTGTGAGACCAGAGCCGATTCAATCTCGGCGGTTGATAGGCGGTGGCCCGACACATTCATGACGTCATCGACGCGGCCCAGTAGCCAGAGGTCGCCCTCTTCGTCCCACTTGGCGCCATCGCCGGCGAAATACATACCCTCAAAGCGTGACCAGTAGGTTTCTTTGAAGCGCTCGGAATCACCCCAGATTCCGCGAAGCATTGAAGGCCAAGGCTCGGTGAGCACAAGGAGGCCGGCGTGGCCGCGTCCGAGTTCATTGCCATCATCGTCGAGGATCTTGGCGCTAATGCCAGGCAGCGGAACCTGAGCCGAACCCGGCTTTAGCGTGGTCACTCCAGGCAGCGGTGAAACCATGATGGCTCCGGTTTCGGTTTGCCACCAGGTGTCAACGATTGGGGCTTTGCCGCCGCCGATTACCTTGCGGTACCACATCCATGCTTCTGGGTTGATTGGTTCACCAACCGAACCGAGCACGCGAATGGTTGAAAGGTTGTACTGAGCCGGAATCGAGCTGCCCATCTTCATGAAGGAGCGGATTGCGGTTGGCGCGGTGTAAAGAATCGTGACGCCGTACTTCTGAACGATGCTCCACCAGCGGCCCCAGTCCGGGGTTTCTGGCGTTCCCTCGTACATGACCTGGGTGGCGCCGTTAGCGAGTGGGCCATAGGCAACGTATGAGTGACCCGTGATCCAGCCGACGTCTGCGGTGCACCAGTAGATGTCGTTCTCAGGGTGAAGGTCGAAGACGTTTCGGTGAGTGTATGAGGCTTGAGTGAGGTAGCCGCCCGAGGTGTGCAGGATGCCCTTGGGTTTACCTGTGGTTCCCGAGGTGTAGAGGATGAACAGCGGGTGTTCGGCATTGAATGCCTGAGCCTCGTGCTCGTCGCTGGCTTCGGCCAAAGCCATGTTCCAGTCAACGTCTCGACCCTCGACCCAGTTCACATCCTGGTTGGTGCGTTTGACGACCAACACGTTCTGCACTGAAGGGCACTTGTCGCCGGCCAAGGCCTCGTCGACGGCAGGCTTGAGTGCGCTGGCCTTGCCCTTGCGATAACCGCCATCGGCAGTGATCACTAGCTTGGCTTGAGCGTCATCGATGCGACTCGATAGTGAGTCGGCCGAAAAGCCGCCGAAAACCACCGAGTGAATAGCGCCAATTCGAGCCACTGCCTGCATGGCAATGACTGCCTCGGGAATCATTGGCAGGTAAATCGCGACGCGATCTCCGGCCTTGATGCCCATCTGAGTCAGCACGTTGGCAGCCTTCTTAACCTCGCGAGTCAGCTCGGCATAGGTAATTTCGCGGGTGTCTCCCGGTTCGCCCTCAAAGAAGATGGCCACACGGTCGCCATTACCGGCTTCGACGTGGCGGTCTAGACAGTTGTAAGAGACGTTTAGTTCACCGTCGTGAAACCACTTTGCAAACGGAGCATTGCTCCAGTCCAGGGTTTTGGTGAATGGTTTGTGCCAGTGCAGACGCTTTGCCTGGTCAGCCCAGAAGCCTAGGCGGTCAGAAGCCGCCTCTTCATAAAGATTTGCTTGAGCGATAGCGTTTTGAGCAAATTCTGAACTCGGAGCAAAGTGACGCTCTTCGTGCAAAAGGTTGTCGATCTCGTGATCGGCTGACATCATTGTCCTCCATTGGGGGCTGCGAACCTCTCGCCATAATGCCACAAAAAACCGAACAATTTTCTGGATACGTTGGCGGGCGTGGCTTCGAAATCTGAGTTTTTGGTGTTAATTTCGCGTTTTTTGATGTTTTTTTGGGTGTTTTTCCAAATTGTGGGAAGGAATTTCGTTACAAATCATTTATTATCAATGTGTCAGCTAGTCTGACCTGCGATACCAGTTCCCCCCAACTTGGTATCGCCTGGCCCCAGAGTCTCCCCCCAGACCTGGGGCCCCCTAATTTAACGGGCATCCTCGATTCGCCTTAGCGGGCGTCCTCGATTCGCCAGCCAGTAATCGGGCGGTTTTCCACGGTTTGCTATCCGGTCGCCCTAGCAGGCATTTTGCCGAGCAACATGGTGGCGTGATTCCTCCGCAACTAGACCCGCGCCTGACTCGGATACTATCCGAGCCCGGGGTGAGCGACGTGCTCCTGAGTGGCACGTCAGGTTGCTGGGTCTCCAGGGGAGCCAAGCTCGAAGCCCGACCTACGCCGTTTGCTGAGGTTGGCGACCTGGAACGGCTCGCCGTCGAACTTGTGTCGGCCGGCGGGCGAAGGCTCGATGCCGCCCAGCCCTTCGCGGATGTTGTTGTGGGCGATGTGCGCATCCACGCATTTTTGAAGTCGGCAAGCAGTGCCAACACGCAAGTATCAATTCGCTATTTAGGTGAGCGACCGCGACCACTCACTGAACTGGCGGAACAGGGCATGTTCAGTCGAGCCGTTTTGGATGGGCTTCAGCAAATGATGGCTTCTCGCGATAATTTTCTGATTTGCGGTCCAACCGGAGCTGGCAAGACGACCCTGCTGCGTGCTCTCATGCTCGAATGTGGCGAGCAGCGGGTAATCACGATTGAAGATTTGCCCGAGCTGCGGCTTGGGGGTGCGAGTGTGCCGCTTCTGGCCAGGCAAGCGAATATCGAAGGCCAGGGAGCCATCGGTTTGGATCGACTGCTCGTTGAATCGCTGCGGATGCGTCCCGACCGAATCGTGGTTGGGGAGCTTCGGTCGACCGAACTGCTGGTTCTGCTTCAAGCGCTCAACACGGGTCACTCGGGCAGTGGCGCGACTCTCCACGCCAATTCGCTTGCCTCGGTGCCTGCCCGTTTGCACGCAATCGGCATGTTGGCTGGGGTTACTCCGCAGCAACTTGACCCGCTTCTGCTGAGTTCCATCAAATGGGTTATTCAAGTGGGTTTTGCTCAGTCCTCGGGCAAGCGGCAAATCTTGGCGATAGGTCAGTTTTGCCTGTCAGGTGGCCAGCTAGCGGTCAGCGAGTTGGCAAGATGAGTCTCGTCACATTCAATAATCGGTACGCAGCGCTACTGGATGCGGGACTCGGCAACGACGAGGTCGAACGTGAGCTCAAGTCGCTCGAAGCGAACTTGACCGCGAGCGAGAAAGCGCAGTTTCAACGGCTGGTTTCCTTTGGCAGGAATCTTGGGGTTCCGATGGCGGAGCTGCTGCGTGATTCCGCTGTGCGACTTGAGCAGAGGATAGAGCAGTCGAGGCAGTTAGAGTCTGCCTTCGCTGGCCCGAAATCGACCGCCTATCTGGTGGCCGGGTTGCCAGTCCTGTCGCTGGCCATGGCTCAACTGTCCGGGCTAAATCCTCTCGAAGCTTTGGCAACCAATGGACTTGCTCAACTCTCTTTTTGTCTCGGTCTTTTGCTCTTGATCACCGGTTGGCTGGTGATGACCAGGATGCTCGCTAGAGCCAGACCCGCAAATCAGGATCCAGCCGAATTGCTGGGCTTCTTCGCGCAGTCGCTGCTGTCGGGGCTGCCAACTCAAGAATGTTTGGAAGCCAGCTGCTTACAAGTTGGCATTGGTTCTAATCCGGTTACTGATGCGGTCAAGGTTGATCGAACCCTGGAATCTCAATTCGTCGAGTGCGTTCGACTGCTTGATTACTCGCAATCTTCGGGTAGTTCTCTTCGCAAACTGCTCCTCGCCGAGGCTAGCGCGAGGCGCTCCGAGCACTTTGCGCAGCAACGCGCGGCTATTGAAAAACTGGCGGTGCGTCTCATGATTCCGCTGGGCCTCGTAGTTTTGCCCGCATTCGTGCTCATTGGGATCCTGCCGGTGACCGTAGGCATGCTGAGCGGACACTGAGCGTGCAAAACACGGAACAGCAAAACAGGGGTCAAACAAAAACACCGATCAATTAGAAGGAGATAAAAATGACAAAAAAACTAATGACCGTGCTAAATAGAATCCGAGACGACCGGGGAGCAGCCACGGCTGAGTATGCGATTGCCACCATGGCTGCCGTGGGATTTGCCGGATTGCTGGTGGTAATCATGCGTAGTGATGAAATTCGCGGCGTGCTATTCGACCTAGTCAAAAGTGCACTGACCTTCACCAACCCCAATGCCCAGTGAACCCGTCGCCGCTTGAGCGGAATGCCGGTTGAACAAAATGACGAGTGATTGAAATGACGAGTGAGCCAAACGCCAGCTCGGTTCGATGCGAGAGCAAATCGCGCCGTTTTGAAGGCGAATCAGGCAGTGTCACAGCTGAACTTGTGGCGGTGCTACCAATTTTCGTGATGCTGATTGGTTTGATTGCGGTTGTCGGGTCTGGGCAAATACAGCGGGTCGGGCTTGTGGTTGCTGCGTCACAGGGGGCCCGCGCGCTGGCAATCGGAGAGACTTTGCCGCCGATTGGCGGAGGCAGGGTGATCCAGCGCGCGAATGGCGCAAAAGGCGAGGTGTGCGCGAGCGCATCCAGCCAACTGAGGGTTTTGAATTTTGGGGCGCTCAAACTAATCGAGGAATCATGCGTCCGCGAACTGGGGCACTAGTCACTGCTGATGAAGGTGCTGCATCCGCGCTGATGATTGGTGTGCTTGCGGTAGCGACTGGTTTGGTCGCGGTTGTCGGATCTCAAACTTCACTGGCGCTTGACCAGGTGCGGTTACAGGCTCACGCCGACCAAATTGCACTTATGGCGGAGGATGCGCAACGCGGTCTAATCACGGGGTTTCCTTGTGAATTGGCTGCCAGAGAATCAACTCGATTTGGCTTGACCCTTGACACGTGTCGTATTCTCAACAGCGAGACATGGATTGTTTTGAAGTCAGAACGACTCGGTATAGTCATGACCGCGAGGGCACATTCAAGATCATGAGTCTTGATTTGATGCACATATAAAGGAGCACAGTTGGCAAACAGCCGAAAACTAGTCATCGTTGAGTCGCCTGCCAAGGCAAAGACGATCGGCAAGTACCTGGGCAATGAATTCGAAGTTCTTGCTTCGGTAGGTCACATTCGCGACCTCTGTGAGCCAAAAGATGTTCCCGCCGAGCTCAAAAAGAATCCCTACATCAAGCAGTATTCGGTCGATGTTGAGAACAAATTCGAGCCGTACTACGTCATCAGCGCTGGAAAATCGAAAACCGTAAGCGACTTGAAGAAAGCGCTCGCCGGAGCCGATGAGCTCTATCTGGCTACCGATGAGGACCGCGAGGGTGAAGCCATTGCCTGGCATCTCCTGCAGCTGCTCAAGCCCAAGGTTCCGGTGAAGCGCATGGTGTTTCACGAAATCACTAAGGAGGCCATTCAGGCCGCCTTGGAAAACACCCGATCGATCGATGAAGATCTGGTCGCTGCACAAGAGACTCGTCGTGTGGTTGACCGACTCTTCGGTTACGCCATTAGCCCAATTCTCTGGCGCAAAATCAACCGCGGTCTGAGCGCCGGTCGAGTTCAATCTCCGGCAACTCGCCTTGTGGTCGAGCGTGAGCGTGAGCGCATGGCCTTCGTTTCAGCCCAGTATTCAGATGTAAAGGCCACCTTCAGTCTTGGCATCGCCGGTGAACCAGACTTCGAGGCGAAGCTCCAGACCGTGAACGGCAAGCGCATCGCCACCGGTGACAGTTTCGATGACAACGGCAAACTCATCGCCGATGTTCTGTTGCTCGACTCGGCTGCGGCTGAGGCCCTAGCGACGGCGGCACGCCAACCCGGCGTCACAATCAAGGTGAACTCGGTGGAATCAAAGCCGAGCACGCGTCGCCCAGCTGCTCCGTTCACCACATCCACCTTGCAACAGGAAGCGTCACGCAAGCTCCGTATGTCTGCCAAGCAGACCATGGACACGGCACAGTCGCTTTACCAAGATGGTTACATCACCTACATGCGTACCGACTCGCCAACGCTTTCGAGCCAGGCCATCAATGCCGCTCGCAAGCAAGCCGCGGAAATGTTTGGGGCCGCTCTGGTTGCCGACGCGCCTCGTGTTTACCAAGGTAAAAACAAGAATGCTCAAGAGGCCCACGAGGCCATTCGCCCAGCTGGGGAGCAATTTCGCACTCCGAGTGAGCTGTCAGGCGTTCTGCACGGTCGGGCGCTTGAACTCTACGACCTCATTTGGAAGCGCACTGTAGCCTCGCAAATGCAGGACGCTAAGGTTTCAACCACCACAGCCAAGATTTCCGTCACTGGTCTACCAGATGGAACCACCGCTGAGTTCACCGCTTCTGGCACAGTCGTGACCTTCCGTGGATTCCTCGCGGCTTATGAAGAGGGCCGTGACGAAATCCGTAACCAAGAAGAACAGGATGACGCCGAGCGCAAACTGCCTTCGCTCGAGGTCGGTCAATCCCTAGAAGTTGTTGAGATACAGGCCAAGGAGCATGCGACAACTCCACCGCCTCGCTACACCGAGGCAACTCTGGTCAAGGCACTCGAGGAGGACGGCATTGGTCGTCCGTCAACCTACGCAGCGATTTTGTCTAACATCGTCGCAAAGGGATACGTGACTAAGCGAGGCCAGGCTCTGGTTCCTGAATGGATTGCCTTCACCGTCACCCGTTTTCTTGAAGAAAACTTCGGCAAGCTCATCGATTACGACTTCACCGCTGCGATGGAGGAAGACCTAGACCAGATTGCTGATGGAAAACTGGATAGCGACCAGTGGCTGCACGAATTCTTCTTCGGTGGCGGCAAAATGGCCGGTCTCGAACCAACCGTGAACCAACTCGGTGATAGCGATCCACGAGCGATTAACTCGATTGCGATCGCTGACAACATCACTTTGCGCACCGGAAAATACGGCCCCTACCTTGAAGTCACGGGCGAGCCAAACACCGATGGATTCGATGAAAACGGCCGTCGCATAGTCAACCTTCCCGAAGGCCTTGCCCCGGATGAACTCACTCACGCCAAGGCGATTGAGCTAATCAATGCCCCGGTTGCAACCGACCGAGTGCTCGGTATTGACCCATCGACCGGCTTCGATGTCGTTTTCAAGGATGGCCGTTACGGACCATACGTCTACATCGATGACCCAAACGCTGCAAAACCAAAGACCGCCTCGCTGTTCAAGTCCATGGATCCAGCGACTGTCAGTCTTGACCAGGCCCTGCAGGTGCTCGCACTGCCTCGCGAAGTTGGCGTGGATGAGACCTCGGGTGAGACTATCTTCGCCCAAAACGGCAAGTTTGGCCCTTACCTGACCAAGGGCAAAGACACTCGTTCACTGGGCAGTGAAGAAGACATCCTGACCATTGACCTCAAGGGTGCGCAGGAACTTTTTGCCCAACCTAAGTACGGTGGTCGGCGCACCGCTGCGACCCCATTGCGTGAGTTTGGCGAAGACCCAGCGAGCGGACTACCGGTTGTCGCAAAGACCGGGCAATTTGGTTTGTATGTGACCGACGGCGTCATCAACGCGACTGTCCCCAAGGAGGATCCACTCGACGACATGAGTCCAGACCGGGCATTTGAGCTTCTCGCGATTCGTCGCGAAAAGTTGGGTCTCGAGCCAGGTCAGGCTCCGGCCAAGGCGGGCAAGGCCAAAGGCAAGGTAGCCACTCGTGTGGTCAAGCGCGGATCGACGCGAAAGAGCAAGTAGACATGTCTAACCAGCGCGGGCTCTTCATCTCAATCGAGGGAATCGATGGTGTCGGCAAGTCGACTCAAATCGCTCACTTGGTTGAGTATTTGGCATCTCGCGGGCGAGAGACGGTTCAAACCTTCGAGCCTGGCGGCACCGAACTGGGTCAGGAAATTCGCCACCTGCTTCTTCATCGCAAGGGCGATGTCGCTCCGAGAGCCGAGGCATTGCTTTACGCTGCCGACCGAGCACACCACGTTGCGACAAAAATACGACCTGCACTAGAGCGCGGCGCCGTGGTAGTCACCGACCGTTATCTGGATTCCTCAGTGGCTTATCAAGGTGCGGGACGGGCTTTGGACTCGGCCGAGGTTCGTGCACTATCGATGTTCGCTGTCGAAAACTTACTTCCAGATCTCACAGTTTTATTGGATCTGCCCGCCGAGCAAGCCTTGGCCCGCCGCGCTAAAACAGGTCAAGAACCCGACCGTCTCGAACGTGAAAAGGTTGGCTTTTTCGAAGCGGTGCGACAAGCATTTCTAAGCATGGCTGAGGCTGAGCCGAATCGCTGGTTGGTGGTGTCAGCCTCGCAGACCGTGGATGAAATGCAGGCTCAGATTCGTGCTCGCGTCAATCTGTTGCTGGGGTAGTCCGTGTCTGGTTCCAAGGTAAGCACCTCAGGCGTTTGGGCCGAACTGCTCGGGCAAGACGAGGCCGTTGCCCAGTTGCAGCAGGCGGTGGCAAACCGCGAGCAAGGCGTCCACCATGCTTGGCTATTGACCGGTCCGCCCGG
>JAGWTM010000080.1 GCA_028868975.1 Actinomycetales bacterium | reverse complement strand
TCTCGCTATTTTCACTGCGAACGCCAGATTCCGTCGGGTTCGATTGGCCCACTCTGCCATGCCTTGAATGTCTCACCCCAAGAGTTGCTTCAAGCCGTCGGCGCAATTGATTGGTCCGAGTAGCGCGCTATTAGGCGCAGCAACATGCTGCCAAATAAAAACACAGAACGATAACTCACCGCTTAGCAGTAGGCGGCTAGCTATCTGAAGCCTTCGCGGGACTGATGATCAAATATTGGCCGCGCGCTTCGTAGCGCCTCGGGTAGTCGGCGTCGGCCCAGAGCTTTACGAAATCATCCAACTGCTCGATTCCGGACAATTCGCCAGCGGCGCGAATGTCGGATTCGGTGTGCCCGAAATGCAAGCTCAGCAGCGTGGAACCGTTTGGCAGCCGAGTGAACTTCGGGGTGTCGCAATCAACCGAAGCGATTATTTGCATTCAGCCCTCCCTCTGTAAGGGACTTTAGTGCTAATCTGTTCCCAATTGGGAACAGATTAGCAAACTGTGGATTACGAAGGAGGTTTTGGTGCCAAAAAGTATGAAGTACGCATTAGTGCTTTTGAGCTGTCTAGTGGTTGCAGCTCTGCTAACGCTTGTCTTCGTCAACCAGAACCCTGATTCAGATAATCCACAGGGTGGCGGGCATTCAGGCTCGAGCACGATGCAATTCAAGTAATCCTGAGACAGGTAGACCCTGCATCCGTCGCCTTGGGTAAGCAGACTCCTTGTTTGTTAGGAGCGGATGCAGGGCCTACTTGTCTCAGGCTAGGCCACGCGCCTATTACTTGCCGCGATTAGCCAGACCGGCTGCCGCCTCAAGAATCAGCAACGCGCCGAGTCGAATCGTGCGCTGGTCGGCCGAATCGGCGGTTGCGTCAATCTCGGTGATGTCCATCGACTTCACCACGGGAGTGCGGCCCGCCAACTCGGCAAATTCGCGCAACTGATCGGCGCTCAACCCACCCGGTGCGGCAGCCGGGCACGCCGGCACCGCCGCGCGATCGCATACGTCAACATCAAAATCAACGTGGACGCCCTGCACGTGCTCAAGTTTCAAAAGCGCCTGACGCCAGATTTCGGTTGGATTTTCCCGGCGAAGCGCACTGCGCGGAATCACGTGGATGCCTAGTTCGCGGGCGCGGGCGGCGTATTCGGGTGAGTTCGAAAAGTCGGCGATGCCGATCTGGACAACGTTTCGCCCCGGAAGACCCGCCTCGATCAGACGGCGTACCGGCGAACCATTACTGATGCCGTCGCGCAGATCATGGTGCGCATCGAAGGTGATGAGTCCCGCATTTGAAAGGTCACCATTGAATGCGCCGAGCATAGTTGCGTATGTGATTGAGTTGTCGCCGCCAAGGGCGATAGCCAGTTTTGAGCTCGAAATTGCACGGCCGGCAAGGTCTGCGGTCGCTTCCTCGCCAACCGGGCTGTCGGGGAACAGTGAATCGCCAAAGTCGCGTGCCCGCAACTTGCCGATGTCGGTTTCACTCGACCAAGCCCAGGTCGAGTAGCGAGCCAGCGCTCCACGAATTGCATCTGGAGTGTGGTTGGCGCCGGTTTTTGAAATGGAAGTGCGGTGGGCACGCACACCGTAAACCGCGAGATCGCAGGTTTCGTTGGCTTCGGCGGGAATCAGCCAGTGGGCGGCTCTGGGCCAAAGAGCGTCTTCGGTTGGCTTGGTCATCATCGGGCTCCGAGTCGTTTTGAAAGTTCGGCCGCAGCCGAAACTACAAGTTTTGCCAATTCGCTGCGAGCCTCTTCGCTCGCATCGTTTGTTCTAAAGGTTACGGCAAAGCTGGCAGCCGGCAACCCTGCGTGATCGATCGCGGCCGCTGCGATCGAGCTGTACCCCTCGGTGACCTGGCTGTCCTCAACGCTGAATCCTAGGGATGCCTCCTGCGCCAAAATGGCTGCAAGTTCGCGCGGGTTGCGCGGCCCGTTGGCGGTACGCAGTTGCAGCCAACTGGCCGAGCCGAAGATGGCTCGCACCTGGGCACGATTGAGTTTGGCGAGCATCGACCTGCCGCTGGCAGTTAGATGGGCGGGCAAGCGAACTCCCACCTCGGTGACCACGGGAGTTGAGTGGCGCGGGGCATCCTTCAATAGATAAAGGATTTCGTGGCCGTCAAGAATGCCGACCTGAACAGTGATGCCGAATTTGAGATTTTTGTGATTCTGGTCATCAAGTGCGACCACCAGGCGTTGCAGGATCGGACGCGCTAGTCGCTCGAGTGGATCATGGCGCAAATAGGCACTGCCCAACTCAAATGCGGCCACACCTAAACCCCAACGCGATTCCTCGGCAAAGTGAATTACAAAACCTTCACTTTCGAGCACCTGAAGCAGTTGATAGGTCGTCGATCTTGGTGCACCGATGCGGCTAGCCAGTGCTGCCGCGGTGAGTGGTTGGCTAGCCTTCGCGAGCGTGCGCAGCGCGGCTAATGTGCGGGTTGCGGCGGGGATTTTTGCGGGCATGTTGAGCTCGGTGGCGCGGCTTTCAGATAACGATTCAGTGAGTCTGGTATTTCAGACACTAGTCGTCAAAAGCAACTGGCACAAGGCGACTCTCAGCGGTGGAATAGCACCATGAACGCATCCACTTCAGTAACTGGCGCAGGCCGTGGCCCATTGCACGCGGCAACTGGATCAACTCTGACCGCACGCGGTTGGCAGCAAGAGGCAGCAATTCGTATGCTGCACAACAACCTTGACCCGGCCGTGGCCGAGCACCCAGAAGAACTCATTGTTTACGGAGGCAACGGCAAGGCTGCACGCAACTGGGCAAGCTTTGACTCAATCGTTCGCACCCTGACCGATCTGCGCAACGATGAAACCTTGCTGGTGCAGTCGGGCAAGCCAGTAGGTGTGTTCCAGACCCACGAATGGGCACCGCGTGTTCTGCTCGCTAACTCAAACCTTGTTGGTGACTGGGCAAACTGGCCAGAATTCCGCCGCCTGGAGCACCTCGGCCTGACCATGTACGGTCAGATGACTGCAGGTTCGTGGATCTACATCGGAACCCAGGGCATCGTCCAGGGAACCTATGAAACCTTCGCCGCGGTAGCCGACCAAAACTTCGGCGGCACGCTAGCCGGCACGCTGACCCTAACCGGCGGTTGCGGTGGCATGGGTGGAGCACAGCCACTTGCGGTCACGATGAACGAAGGCACCTGCTTGATCGTCGACATCGACCGTTCGCGACTCGAGATGCGTGTTCGCGACCGCTACCTGGATGAGATTGCCGACAACCTCGACGACGCCATCGAACGTGTTGTGAATTACAAAAACCAGAAGAAGGCGCTCAGCGTCGGTGTGGTTGGTAACGCGGCAACGATTTTTGCCGAATTGCTAAAGCGCGAGGTTCCAATCGACATCGTGACAGACCAGACTTCGGCTCACGACCCGTTGTACTACATCCCAGAGGGGGTCGAATTCAGCGAGGCACGTGCCTTCGCCGAGAAAGACCCGGCCGAATTCACCAAGCGCTCGCAGGAGGCGATGGCCAAGCACGTCGAAGCGATGGTGGGCTTCATGAACAAGGGTGCTGTGGTCTTCGACTACGGCAACTCGATTCGCGACGAAGCCCGCAAGGGTGGGTTCAACGACTCATTCAAGTTCCCAGGTTTCGTGCCCGCATACATTCGCCCGCTCTTCTGTGAGGGCAAGGGCCCATTCCGCTGGGTTGCTCTCAGCGGTGACAAGAAGGACATTTGGCGAACCGACCAGGCGATTCTTGACCTGTTCCCAGAAAACAAGCACCTGCACCGCTGGATGAAGATGGCTCAAGAGCGCATCGCATTCCAAGGCCTGCCTGCTCGTATCTGCTGGCTAGGTTATGGCGAACGTGACAAGGCCGGTGAAGTGTTCAACCAACTCGTTGCCAAGGGTGAGGTGAGCGCTCCGATCGTGATCGGTCGTGACCACCTCGACTGCGGTTCGGTTGCATCGCCTTACCGT
>JAGWTM010000079.1 GCA_028868975.1 Actinomycetales bacterium | reverse complement strand
ATGAGTCGAACATCGTGGTCGAAGCCGCCAAATTGATCGCCGAACTGGCCGGAATCGCAAGCCCGAAGCCCGTGCATTTTTCAATCGAGAAGCGCATCCCGGTCGCCGGCGGAATGGGTGGCGGGTCGGCCGACGCGGCTGCTGCTCTGGTCGCTGTGAATGAACTTTGGGGCACCGGTTTCACCCTCCAAGAATTGCAAAAGGCTGCGGTCAGGCTCGGCGCAGATGTTCCGTTCGCACTCATGGGCGGTTGTGCTCTGGGCGAGGGCGTAGGGGAGCAGCTTCAACCGATTACGGTTTCTCGCGAACACCTGTTTGTGATGCTTCCGAATGACAAACCAATTAGCACGCCCGGTGCCTACCGTCGGTTTGACCAACTCGTCACCGAACAGGGCCAAGACCCAAGGTCGCTTCAGACACCCAAGCCAGACGAATCGATGCTCGACGAGCTAAATTCTCTCGACGAAGCGCCTCTCGACCGACTGATTTGGAATGATCTCGAGGAGGCCGCCGTTGACCAGCTGCCTGAACTAGGTGACGACCTCGAACTGCCGGGTCACTTCGAAGTCGCGGCGCCTACCGCGTACGCTTCGTTTGTTTCTGGTAGCGGCCCGACTATCGCATTCGCGTGCGTGGATGAGCCGGGCGCTCAAACCCTGGTCGCGCAGTTGGCAGAGTTGGGGCGTCAGTCAGTGATTGCTCGAGGCCCAAGTTTTGGGGCTCGCCTTGAGAGCGCTATCGATGAGGTGGCTAGTTAGTGGCGCATCTGCTGGGTGCTGAGCAAGTCAGCCTGGAGTTCCCAACCAAAAAGGTTTTTGATGGCATCACCATCGGGGTGAACGATGGCGACCGCATCGGAATTGTTGGCCGAAACGGCGATGGAAAGTCCACGATGTTGAAGCTGCTAGATCGTCGGATTCAGCCTGATGAAGGTCGTGTGACGGTTCGCAATGGGCTCAGGATTGGTCTGCTGGACCAGGCCGATGTTCTAGATCACGAGCTGACCGTTGGCGCCGCGGTAGTGGGTGACACTCCCGAGTACGAGTGGGCCGGAAACCCGCGCATTCGAGATGTCATCGCCGGGTTGCTGAACGACCTCGATTGGAACCAAACGGTTGGCGAACTTTCGGGAGGCCAACGTCGCAGGGTCGCACTCGCGCGGTTGCTCGTGCAGGACCTCGACCTGGTGATGCTCGACGAACCAACGAACCATCTCGATATCGAGGGAGTCGCCTGGTTGGCACAACACCTGAAGACTCGTTGGTCTGCGAATACTGGTGGGCTAATCGTCGTCACCCACGACCGATGGTTTCTTGACGAAGTTTGTAACCTGACCTGGGAACTGCACGACGGCATCATCGAGCCTTTCGAGGGCGGCTATGCCGCGTACATTCTGCAACGTAACGAGCGCGATCGTTCGGCTGCGGCAAGCGAGGCACGCAGGCAGAACCTGATGCGCAAAGAATTGGCTTGGCTGCGGCGAGGTGCCCCGGCGAGAACTTCAAAACCGAAATTCCGAATGGATGCGGCCGCCGAACTCATCGCGAACGAACCACCGCCTCGAGACTCTGTCAGCTTGTCGAAACTGGCAACTCAGCGCCTCGGCAAGGACGTCATCGACGTTGAAAATCTTGACTATTCAGTCGATGGCAAGCAAATTCTCAAAGACGTGACCTGGCGCCTTGGTCCCGGTGATCGTATCGGTTTGGTCGGCGTGAACGGAGCCGGCAAAACCACACTCCTGAAGCTCATCCAAGGCACACTGAGCCCCACTGGCGGACGCATTAAACTCGGCAAAACCGTCAACATCGCCACCCTGAGCCAGGAAGTGCGCGAATTGGATGAGTTTCACGGCGAACGTATTTTCAGCCTGATTGCTCGCGAAAAGTCGTTTTTCGTGGTCGACAAAAAAGAAGTCGGCGTCGGTCAGTTGGTCGAACAGTTGGGTTTCACGCAGGCCCAACTGCAAACCCCCATCGAGGATCTCTCCGGTGGGCAACGCCGACGCCTTCAGTTCTTGCGCCTACTCTTTGGTGAGCCGAACGTCTTGATTCTCGACGAGCCAACCAACGACCTCGACACCGACATCCTCGCTGCCATGGAGGATTTGCTCGACTCTTGGCCGGGCACCTTGATTGTGGTGAGCCATGACCGTTATCTGCTCGAGCGCGTGACGGACCAGCAATTTGCACTGATGGGTGACGGGCGCCTGAGGCACCTGCCGGGCGGTGTTGATGAATACCTTCGCCTGCGCAAGCACAGCCTCTCGACCAGCACCGAGCCGGGCGTTCTCGCAACGGCCAATGCGTCGGTCACCTCTGGAGCTGGCGCCGCTGCGGTCAATACCGCTGTCGCAAACACCTCTGCTGCCCAAAGCGCATCCTCACCGAAGCTCTCCGGAGCAGCCTTGCGTGAAGCCGAGAAGAATATGGCGCGCATCGAGCGCGCGCTCGAGAAACTAGCGGCCGATGAGGCATCCCTGCATCAAAAAATGGCGGCTCACGACCAGAGCGACTACGAGGGCTTGGCGGCGATGGCGACCCTGCAGGCCGAGCTCAACGCTAAGCGTGAGGCTCTTGAGCTCGAGTGGCTCGAGACCTCGGACCAGCTCGGTTAGTCGAAGGCCGGCAACACGCCCACTCAAGCAAAATCTGCTACTCGAATCGCTTTCGAAGCCATTTGCGCGTGTGTTTTTCTGGCAGACTTAGAGGGCAGGTTTCGGCTCATGTTTTGTGACCGTTGTCTGCATTGCTCCATGGTGTAACGGCAGCACCGCGCCCTTTGGAGGCGTTTGTCCAGGTTCGAATCCTGGTGGAGCAGCGAGCCTCGATTGGCGCCCACAAGGCGTCATTCGATTTTCATTCGACACAACGGAGCGAACATGCATCAGCTAGGCGAACAGCACCTCGCGGTTGTCGTTCTCGCGGCTGGTGCCGGCACTCGAATGAAGTCCAACAAGCCGAAGGTTATGCACGAGATCGCCGGTCTACCGCTTCTCGGCCACGCTTTAGCAACTGCATCTTCTCTCGGCGCAAGCCATGTTGTGCCGGTTGTGCGTCACCAAAAAGAAGTGATTGCCCCGTACATCGAGGCGTTCTTTCCGAACGCGAAAATCGCTGAACAGGATGAGATTCCGGGCACCGGCCGCGCGGTCGAGTGCGCGCTCGACGCCATTCCTGCCGATTTCAAGGGTGCGGTCGTGGTCACCTCGGGCGACGTTCCGCTGCTCGATGTTTCAACCCTCGAGGGCTTGATTGACGCGCACCTCAATGCTGGAGCCGCCGCAACGATCCTCACCGCAATCCTCGATGACCCGGCCGGTTACGGACGCGTGGTTCGCACCAGCGATGGCAGCTTCCTGAAGATTGTCGAGCACCGTGACGCTTCAAAAAAGCAGCTCGATATTCGCGAGGTAAATGCCGGTGTGTATGTCTTTGACGCCCAGCACCTGCGCACCGCGCTCAGCCGCATCGGGTTGCACAATGCCCAGGGTGAGAAGTACCTCACCGATGTAGCCGCCGAGTTGCTAGCCGAGGGTTTTGACGTCCAGGGCATCCCGGTCACCGATAACTGGTTGGTAGCGGGCATCAACGATCGCGTACAACTAACCGAGGTTGCCGCCGAACTGAACCGCCGCATCTGCCAGGCCTGGCAGCTCGCTGGTGTGACCATTCAAGACCCATCCTCAACCTGGATTGATGTAACCGTGCAGCTCGGTCAGGATGTGACCCTCAAGCCGGGAACCTACCTATCGGGAATGACCGTAATCGGTGAAGGTTCGGTCGTTGGTCCAGAGGTGGTTTTGGTTGACACCGAAGTTGGCTCTGGTGCGACGGTAATCAAGGCTCACGCGACTGGTTCGCGCATCGGCGATGGCGCTTCGGTTGGGCCATTCGCGTACCTTCGTCCAGGCACCGATTTGGGAGCTGATGGCAAGATCGGAACCTTCGTCGAGACCAAGAACGCCAAGATTGGCGCCGGTTCAAAGGTGCCTCACCTGAGTTACGTCGGCGATGCCGAAATCGGAGTCGAAAGCAACATCGGTGCCGGCACGATTTT
>JAGWTM010000078.1 GCA_028868975.1 Actinomycetales bacterium | reverse complement strand
GACGCCGGGTTCCTGGCCCGTCCAATGTGGAACCTTCTTCACCAGCAGCGCATGTACTCCTCGGCGCCGGCAGCCGGAGACTCACTCGGCGGCAGCCTCGACACCGCGATTGCGCTGCACGCATCCCTGATTTGTATTCCTTCGACACCGAAGTTGGCTGAGCGACTCTGATGCGCAAAATTGCGGTGATGACCGGCACGCGTGCCGACTACGGTCTGCTCAAGAACCTGATCGCAGAGCTAAACAACAAGGCGAACGGTTTGAACCGCACGCTCGAGTTGCAGATCATCGCCACCGGCAGTCATCTTTCAGCCGAGCACGGAATGACCGTCGCCGAGATTCGCCGCGATGGCTATCAGCCTGCAGCCGAAATTCCAATTTGGTCCACCGAGGACTCCTCGTTGACCGCGGCGATTGACACCGGCGAGGCAATCGCAAAGTTCTCTAAGGCGCTTGATGAGTTGCGCCCAGACATCGTCGTGGTCTTGGGTGACCGCCTCGAGGCATTTGCGATGGCCGCCGCCGCAACCATCCTGTTGATTCCGGTGGCTCACATCCACGGCGGCGAGCTGACTCTCGGCGCGATGGACGACAGCCTGCGGCACGCCATCACCAAGCTGTCCTACCTGCACTTTACGACCACCGAGGAGCACCGCAACCGAGTGATTCAGCTTGGTGAAGAGCCGAGCCGCGTGTTCAACTTTGGCGCGCCAGTTCTTGACGCCATCGCCAACCTCGAGTTTCTTTCGCGTGAAGCACTCGAGGAACGCTTCAACATTCGCTTCGGAACGAAGAACACCGTTCTGATGACTTTTCACCCGGCAGCTTTTGACGAAGCCAGCGCGCAGTCGATGATCGACGAACTTTTGGCTGCGATGGAGGCTCTGACCAGCCCACTGGACCCTGCCGAAACCCAGCTGATTATCACCGGCACCAACAACGACATCGGCAGTGCCGAGGTGCGCGAGGCAATCGCCACTTTCACCCGTCGTTTGCCGGATCGCGTCTCATACGTCGAAAGTTTTGGCCAGCTCGGCTATCTGAGTGTCATGAAGCAGGTCAACCTCGTGACGGGAAATTCGTCCTCGACCGTGCTCGAAGCTCCCGTGCTCGGTGTTCCGAGTGTGCTGATCGGAAACCGTCAGGAGGGTCGCCCGATGTCGGCGAGTGTTCTCAAGCCTGAGCGTGCGCAGCGCGTCCAAATCTTGGCTGCCATGCAGCGTGCGCTTGACCCGGAGTTTCGCGCTCAAGCGGCGGCCGCCGGCACGCCATTCGGACTCCCCGGTTTTGCGCAGAAGGCGACGGCCGAGTTGATGAAGCACGAAATTCCTAACCCCCCAAAGAAGAAATTCTGGAGCGCTACCGCATGATTGCAAACCAAATCAAGGCTCAGCCGGTTCTGATCATCGCCGAGGCCGGCGTGAACCACAACGGCTCAATCGAGCGCGCTATCGAGATGGTCGATGTGGCCAAGCGTGCGGGTGCCGACATCGTCAAGTTTCAAACTTTCTCGGCCGACAAACTCGCCAGCAAGGACGCCAAGCTAGCCGACTATCAGCGCAAGGGCGATGATGACAATCGCAGCCAGTGGGACCTCTTGAAGGGTTTGGAGCTTAGCCACGAAGAGTTTGCGCGCCTGCGTGACCACTGCAAGAAGGTCGGCATCGGTTTTCTTTCGACCGGCTTTGACCTCGATGAGCTTCGCTTTCTAATTGATGAGCTTGAGATTCCTCTGGTGAAGATTCCGTCTGGAGACATCACCTTTGCGCCGGTGCTCGTCCAGGCTGGTGAGTCGAATCTGCCCGTGATCGTGTCAACCGGCATGGCCGTGCTGGATGAGATCGCGCAGGCCCTCAAGTTCATCGCCTTCGGTTATGCCCGCGCCAATGGGATTGTCGCCGCGGATGCAAAGCCCACCGATGCCGCGCTCGAGGCAAACTACGCTCGCGAAGATGTTCGACAGCTGATGCTTGAGAAGGTCACCATTTTGCACTGCACGACGCAGTACCCGGCCGAGCTGGATATTTTGAACTTGAACGCCATCGGTCTGATTGCCGACGAATTCGGTTTGCCAGTCGGTTACAGTGACCACTCACTCGGCACTATCGCCTCGGTGATTGCTGTCGGTATGGGTGCGACCGTGATCGAGAAGCACTTCACCTTGGATAAATCACTTGAGGGCCCGGACCACGAGGCTTCGCTCGACCCATCCGAACTGGAGTCGTTGGTCTCACAGATTCGTGAGGCCACGCGCGCGCTCGGTGAGCGCAAGAAGCAGCCTGCGCCGATTGAGCTCGCGAACAAGGCCGTGGTTCGTCGCAGTCTGGTGGCAGCTCGCGATATTGCCGCCGGTGCGGTGATTACCGAGGATGACCTCGAGTGCCGTCGCCCGCTGAACGGTCGCACCAGTTTTGATTTCTACGAGGTGGTTGGCACGGTAACCGACCGTTCGTATGTGGCGGGCGAGTACATTGTCTAGCTCGAGTCACTCGATGGATTTGCGTGAGAGCACGCCGAAGCTGCTCATGGTCGGTGCTGGCGGTCACGCGCGCGTGCTGCAGGAGCTCTTGGCCGAAGCCGGTATCGCGCTTAGCGGCTATGTTGCCCCGGCCGGCGAGAGCCTGCTGCACGGCGACCTTGCTCGCTTCGACGAGAGTGCCCTCATGGACGGCACTCTCGCCTCAGGCGATTACCTTCTCGTGAACGGCATCGGTTCGGCTGGTGCCACCACCGTCCGTGCGCAGGTTTTTGCGAAGCTCAAGTCGGCGGGGTTTAGCTTCCTCCAGCTCGAGGCGCAGAGCGCGCACGTGAGCGCATCCGCTGTTTTGAGCGAGGGTGTGCAGGTTTTACACAGGGCAGTGGTGCACACGGATGCGTTTGTCGACGACAACACCATCATTAATACCGGCGCGATTGTTGAACATCACAACCGCATCGGAGCTAATTGTCATATCGCGATTGGAGCGACTTTGAGCGGTCAGGTTACCGTGGGTGCCGGCACCCACATCGGGGCCAATGCCACGGTCATCCAGGGCGTCAAAATTGGCGAAAACTGTATCATTGGGGCAGGCGCGGTGGTCTTGAGCGACGTGCCAGATAATCACACCGCAGTGGGCGTGCCCGCGGTTTCAAAGCCGAACAAGCCGGCGAGAGGAGGCAATGCATGATCACCGATTTGAGCGATTTCACCGTTGGTCCTGATGCAACCCTCCTGCAAACCATCGAGGCTATCAATAAGGGCGCCAAGCAGATTGCGCTGGTTGCCGATGCTTCGGGCAAATTGCTTGGAACAGTAACCGACGGCGACATTCGCCGTGGTCTGCTTCGCGGTCTTGGGGTCGAAACCAAGATCACCGAGGTGATGAATCAGAACCCGCACACCGCGACCCTTGAGGACGACGGCCGCGAGGTCATGACTCGTGAGATTCCGAAGCTCATCCACCAGGTTCCGGTGGTCGACGCTCAGGGCAGGCTGCTCGGAATGTTCACCGATGCCGATCTTTCGACCGCTGTCGAGTTGAGCACTCCGGTGGTGCTCATGGCTGGCGGCAAGGGCGTGCGGTTGCACCCGCTGACGCACAATGTGCCGAAGCCTATGCTGCCGATTGGTGAGACGCCAATCATTGAAATCATTTTGCGCAAACTAAAGTCGCAGGGTTTCAAGAACATCTTCATTTCGGTCAACTACCTGGCTGACATCATCGAGGGCCACGTCAAAGATGGCGCCTGGCTGGGCCTAAACGTGCAATACCTGCACGAAGACAAACCGCTCGGCACCGCGGGTGCCTTGGCCCAGTTGGCTGGTCGTTTCAACGAGCCATTCATCGTCATGAACAGTGATCTGCTCACCAACTGCGATTTCACTCAGGTGGTCAAGTTCCACAAGAAGCAGCACGCCACCGCAACTCTTGGAGTGCGCGAGTACCAGTTCCAAATTCCTTACGGTGTGGTCAATATCGAGGGCACCGAGGTCGCGTCCATCAGTGAGAAGCCAATCCATCGCTCTATGGTGTCAGCCGGTATCTATGCGCTCAGCCCAGAAACCCTCGACCTAATTCCCAAGGATGAGTTCACCGACATGCCGACCCTGCTCGACCTGGTACGAGCCAAGGGTGAGAAAGTCGTCGCGTTCCCGATTCACGAATCTTGGCT
>JAGWTM010000024.1 GCA_028868975.1 Actinomycetales bacterium | reverse complement strand
AGCGGGCTGTGATCATTGATCCAAACGCAACCAAAACTGAGACGCTTCGCAAACCGCATGGCTCGACCGTGATCATTGGTCCAAACCGATGACGCAAGGCCATACTTCACATCGTTGGCATTGCGCAGCGCCTCGAGGTCATCCTTGAATTTCTGAACCGTGACAATCGGGCCAAAGATTTCATCCTGGATGTGCTCGTCGTTCTGTTGCAACCCGGCCAAAACCGTTGCCTCGTGAAAGTAGCCGCCGCTGGTTGCCGAACCGCCACCGACAACAATTTCGGCGTGGTCCGGTAACCGCTCGACAAAACTGTGGACGCGCTCAAGCTGGTTGACGTTATTGAGAGCGCCAAACAAAATGTCAGAACGGTCTGGGGTGCCGGTTTTTGCCGAGCGAAGGACCTCGGCTCTTAGGAGTGCAACGAATTCGTCATGAACCGATTCATGAACCAACAAGCGAGTAGCCGCCGTGCAGTCCTGACCGGCGTTGTAGAAAGCTGCGCCAACAATTTTCTTGGCCGCTCGCTCAAGATCAGCATCGGCAAAAATGATGACCGGAGCCTTGCCGCCAAGTTCCAGATGGACGCGCTTCACGTCAAGAGCAGCCGACTTGGCGACCTCCATGCCGGCTCGGACCGACCCGGTGATGGCAACCATTTGCGGAATCGGGTTTTCAACGAGCGCACGGCCCGTGTCGCGGTCGCCGGTGACCACGTTGAAGACACCCTTTGGCAAAAACTCAGCCGCGATTTCGGCCAGTAAGAGCGTGACTGCAGGTGTGGTGTCAGAAGGTTTGAGAACAATTGTGTTTCCGGCAGCAATTGCCGGAGCGAACTTCCAAGTCGCCATCATCAGCGGGTAGTTCCAAGGTGTGATCTGACCAATTACACCGATTGGCTCACGGCGAATTGACGATGTGTGAGCCCTCGAATACTCGGCTGTGGCTCGACCTTCGAGATTACGCGCGGCTCCCGCAAAGAACCTGACCTGACCGACTGCGGTCATGACTTCGTCCCCGACCAGCGACGGACGCGGTTTTCCGGTGTCACGCGATTCAACATCGGCGATTTCATCGGCGCGCTCTGCCATTGCGTCTGCAATTCGCAAGAGTGCCAGCTGGCGTTCGGCCGGAGTTGTTTCACTCCAAGTTTCAAAGGCACGTTCGGCCGAGGCATAGGCCTGGCGCACGTCCTCTACGCCGGAAACAGGCGCTTTGGCATAAACCGTTCCGGTTGCTGGGTCAAAGATGTCGCTAGTTTGTCCCGAATGCGCCGAGCGATATTCGCCGTCGATGAAGTTCTTAAATTCGATAGTCATTAGTGTGACCCCGGGCGTCCACCCGACATCAGTGACATACCGATGGCTAGCTGTGCGCGGTGCAAACGCGTGACCAGCTCACCCTGGCGAATACCGAGGGCCTGCGACACATCGCTCATGGTGCGCTTTTCATAGAGAACACCCATGGCGACTTCACGCAGAGCTTCGGGCAATTGATCGATAGCGGCTTTGAGCTGCGCGGCGGGCAACTTGGAAAGATCGGGAGTGCCGCCCTCATCCTCAAAAGAAATGTCTAGGTCAAAAAACGATGCCATCGGCTGCCTCTCTATGCCTCAAATGCTTTGCGATAACCCTGGACGACCGAACGCATTCCGATGCCGGCAACGCCAACCATCTTGCCTGCGCGGTAGTAACCAAAAACAAAATCATCGTTGATGTCGCCCTCGATGAGTCGACTTTCGTCAGCCAATCCGAGCAAACCAAACGCCAGGATGTGCATGTCGAACTGATCACTCCAAAAGGACGGGATGGGCTTGAAGTCCGCCGTCGGGATCTCGGCCTCGGCTCCGGCCTCGATCGCGAGCTCGGCGGCAACTCGCGCGCCCACATACTTCGCGCATTCCGTCGGGATATTCCAGTGCTCAACGCGACGCGGGATGTCGTCAAAAATCGGATTTGGAAAACTGGCCACATCGCCAACCGCATACACGTCGGGCCAATATCCCTCGGATGCCTTACGCGCATTGAGGTTACTGCTACATACAACGCCATTCGAGAGGTCGATATCCTGACCTTCGAGCCATTCGATGTTTGGGTGCGAACCGATTGCCTCGATAAAAACGTCACAAGGTAGCTGGGTGCCGTCATCAAGCACAACACCCTCGACGACCGCATCCCCAATAAGGTCGACCACTCGGCGACCCATAAGGAATTCGGTGCCGGCATGTTCTTGGCGTCGCTTGACCTCGGAGGCAAATTCCCGACCCAACGGGCGCAAAATCGGCAACTCGGCTGGCCCAACCACCGTCACGTCTGCCCCGAGCTTGCGGGCGGTCGCGGCGGTCTCACAGCCAATGAATCCAGAGCCCAGAATCACAACTTTTGCTCCAGGCTTGAGTGCGGCGCGCAACGCAAGTGCGTCGTCGAGACCGCGAATCACGTGACGACCAACAAACAGGTTGTTTGGATAATCCTGACGCTTTGCGCGCAGACCAGTGGCGATGATGAGCTTCGAATACTCGATCACATCACCCTTGTCAGTCTCGACGCTAGAGCCAGCGAGATTGGCTCCAATTACGCGAGTGCTCAAGCGCCAATCGACATCGGCTGTGGCTGGTCGCTGCGGAAAAGCCACAGCCTCGAGACTCACCTCGGCCGCGAGCACTTCCTTAGAAAGCGGTGGGCGGTTGTAAGGCGGGTATGGTTCTTCGCCAATTGCGATGATCGGGCCCGAGTAGCCGAAGCGACGCAGCGATTCGGCCGCGCGCAGGCCGCCCATCGAGGCGCCGACAATCACAACTGGTTTGGTCATTTATTGGACGAGTATGAGCCGTTAGTCAACGATGAAAATTGCCTGCATCGGGCAGATGTCAATTGCTGCCTCGACATTGGCGCGCTCTGAGTCATCCGCGGTGGCGGTGTATTCGAGCTTGTCATCATCGTTCAACTTGAACACATTTGGCGCTTCAAAAACGCACTGGCCGTAGTGCTGGCACTTGGTCATGTCGACGTCGATCTTGATCATTATTTTTCCTCCACGGTTGATGGATACAGGTCTTTGCTCGGGGTGCGAATGCCGCGGAACTCCCAGTCTCCGCCTAGAGCCGTTGACACAACTTCCTCACTCTCAGTTGGCTGCGCGCCAACGTCGGTGCGAATCGGGGTCGGTCCTTCGACGATGTGGTTGGTCAACCGGCCGAGACCCTCGACTTCAACCTCGACCACGTCACCCGGTTGCACGGGGCGTGAGAACGCAGGGGTGCCCGAGAACAACATGTCGCCTGGAACCAGCGTGATGGTGCGAGCGATGTCGGCGACCAGGTAGTGCATGTCCCACTCCATGTTGTCGGTGTTGTCCTCCTGCTTCACCTCACCGTTGACGTAAGTGCGAATCATCTTGTTCCGGAAGTCCCAGTCGGTGACCAAACCAGGCCCGACTGGGGCCAGCGTGTCAGAACCCTTAACGCGCAGCATCGAACCGGCGTCAGTGTCTCTGAAGTCGTGCAAACCGTAGTCGTTGCCGACGGTGTAGCCGGCGATGTATTCGCCCGCCTCATCCGGTGAAATATTGCGACAGGTCTTGCCGATGACGATTACGATCTCACCCTCATAGTTCAACCACTTGCAGCCAGCTGGGCGCACAACTGCGGCCTTGTGACTGTTCAGCGCGGTGATTGGTTTGTGGAAGTAAGTCGGGGCCGGCGGGAGCTTGGTCATGAACTCTTGCGTGCGGCTGTCGTAGTTCAAGTGCACAGCGATGATCTTGGTCGGCTCAGCCGGTGGCAGGTGAATCGCATCCTCGATGGCAACGGTTCGACCGTCTGGAGCAACCAGCTGCTCGCCTCGGCGCTCAACCTGAACGGCATAACCGTCAAGCAAAATTCGACGAATTTCAGTCACGAGATAGCACCAGATCCTTTGGCTTAGGGAATCCGCCCGGTTGGGCTGGGAACCAGACGTGCACCTGACCGGTGCCGATTGAGTTTTCGTACTCGCTGTAAAGCTCGCCCTTGGACTCCCAGGCCTCTTCGCCAACGGCACCAGCCATCGCCAAATAGTGGAAGAACCCGGCTTCGGGCTTGTACTTCTTGAAGTTGTCGAAGTCATCGAGGATGGCCTTGTGGTTGCCAGCCTTCATCCATTCGAGCACCTGCAAGTCATAGGCGTATGCCTCGGGCGTGAAGATGTGCTTCGGGTCGCTTGCCTCGTGCTTACGCAGGTCACGCAACTTGTGGAACGTGTGCGAGAGCGCACCCGAGGCTAGAAGCAGGACCTTGCGGTCGCTATCGCGAATTGCTTCGCCCAGAGCACGACCGGCACGAATGAAGTCTTCGGCGGTTCCGGTTTGGCAAACCGACATCGAAATCCAGGCCTTTTCATCGAGGCCGCGTCCCAGGTAGTGCCAAAGGTTCACGGTCGCATAGAAAATCGGCAGGTGCGGATCGGCAATTGGCGTGATCCAGGTGCCGTTCTTCTCGTCGTAGTTTGCGACCGACTTGGCCAGCTCAGGGTCACCCTTAATCGAATAAGGAATCTGGGTCATGCCACGTGGCAATTCTTCAGAGGTGAACAAACCCGAGCGCTCGGCAGCCGAGGTGATGACAAATTCCACGGTGGTGGCCCAGTGACTGTCGAGCACAACCACGGTGTCGTAATCGAGGGTCTCGAAGACATCCTTGCGCAGCTTTTTCAAGCCAGGGACGAGACTAATTTCTTTGCCCTCATTGAGGTCTTTGCGAACCGCCTCAGGCAGCATGATGGTTGGCACGTGCGCCAGCAGCGCGGCACCTACAACTTCACCCATTTTTGTTATTCCTTCCATCCGGTTGGAGCGAATACGGTGTTTTTAACATCGGCATAGAAATCAAACGACCAGGTTCCGCCATCACGGCCGATACCCGATTTCTTAGAACCGCCAAATGGTGCCCGCAGATCGCGCACGAAGAAGCAGTTCACCCAGATTGTCCCGGCGACCAGGTTCTTGGTGACCTTCTCGGCGTGTTCGCGATTGCCCGAAACCACGACGGCGGCCAGACCAAATTCGGTTCCGTTAGCCATTTCGAGCGCTTCGTCATCGTCTTTGAAGGTCTGCATGCAGAGCACCGGTCCGAAGATTTCAGCGGTGACAATTTCGCTGCCCGGGCGAGGATTTTTGACGAGCGTTGGCTTGAAATAGAGACCGCCAAGCTCGTCATTCGGCTCGCCGCCCCAAACGATGTCGGCGCCTTCAGCCTTCGCTCGGTCAACAAACCCGCGGATGCGCTCAAAGTGCTTTTGATGCACCTGCGGACCGATGTCGGTGGCTTCATCACGAGGGTCGCCCTGCTTCACGGCAGCAACCTTTTCGGCAAACTTTGCCGCAAACTCATCGGCCACAGCCTCGTGAACCAGAATTCGCGTACCCGATAGACATACTTGACCGGCGTTGTCGTACTGCTCAACCGCTAGATGCGCGGCTAGGTCCAAATCGGCATCCTCGAAGACCAGAAGTGGACTCTTGCCACCGAGCTCGAAACTAACCGGCGTCAGGTTATCGGCAGCCGCGTGAGCGATGAGTTTTGCAGTGGGCACCGAACCGGTGAATGAAACGCGAGCGATGCCCGGGTGTGCGGTTAGCGGTGCTCCTGCCTCGGCTCCGTAGCCAAAAACCACGTTGAAAACACCGTCGGGAATTCCGGCCTGCTTAGTCAGGTCAGCGAAGAAGGATGCGCTCATCGGCGTCCACTCGGCTGGCTTCAAAACCACCGTGTCGCCCGCGGCCAGAGCTGGTCCGATCTTCCAGGTAGCCAGCATGAGTGGAGCGTTCCAGGGGGTAATCAACGCCGCGACCCCCGAAGGGTCCCATGAGACCTTGTTGGTGTGGCCGCGCGTCTCGAAATCCTCGTGTTTTAGCTCGTTTTGAGCCCATTCGGCAAAGAAGCGAATGTTCATGGCCGCGCGCGGCATGACCCCGCGTCGGTGCGAGCGCAGCAGGGCTCCATTGTCGAGAGTCTCGATCTGCGCCAGGGTTTCGACGTTTTCTTCGATGAGTCGAGCGAGATTTTCAAGCAGTTCGCCACGCTTCTTCGCCCCGAGGTCTCGCCAGGCTGGAAAAGCCTTGCGAGCGGCTTCGACAGCCAAATCAACCTCGGTTTTGCCGCCTCGGGCAAATTCCCCGAGGAAGCTTCCGTCGATTGGTGAGGTATTGGTGAAAGTTTCTGCCGAGGCGATTCGCTGGCCCCCGATGTAGTGACGCGTGTCGACCTGAACACCGGCAACTTCGATTGAAGTCATCTCTTCTGTCTCCCTTGGCAGAATGCGCGTTTGGGGCGCGAATTCCAAAAATCATTCGGATACTAATGATTTAGAATAGGGCATACTTATTGGCATCATCGCCCCGTTTTTTATAACGATTTGGAGTGAGCAATGACTGTGACAAAGAGGCCACGTATTGCGATTCTCGGCCGATTCGCCGAACACACCTCGGCCACCCGTTTGAGCGCCGTAGTCAATGCCCGCAGGCTACTCGAGGTCGTTTGGGCCGCTGGCGGAGATCCGATTACTCTGCTCCCGGTCGAGGGCAGCAACTGGGATGAGCGCCTCGAAGGATTCGCCGGTGTACTGATGCCCGGTGGCGCCGATGTTGACCCCAGACGTTACGGTCAGGAGCCAGCTTCGGATGAGCTCTACGGCATTGATCCACTGCAGGATGAAGTCGATATTTCTATCGTGAAGTACGCCTTCGATAACGACCTGCCGCTACTCACCATCTGCCGCGGCACTCAGGTCACAAACGTCGCCCTGGGCGGGTCTCTGGTGCAACACATGACAGAACCACACCGACACCACGTTGCTCCGGTGGTCATCGCCGAACACACCCTTGAGCTGGGACTCAGCCAACCCGCGGTGAGCGCATCCTGCTATCACCACCAGATCATCGACGAACTTGGCAGCGGCGTGAAACCCATCGCGTTCGCGGCAGAGGGGCATATCGAAGCCGTGAAGTATGAGGGTCTCAGCTGGGGTTACGGGTTGCAGTGGCACCCCGAAGACAACTACGGCGATGACGCCGCGCAACTTGAGATTGTTCGCCGTTTCGTCGACGAGGCACGAGGCAGAAAGCCTCGCGACTAGGCGTTTTCTTCGATGTTTTTAGTGATGCGACGCAGCACTTCGGCGGCATCATCGCGGTTCGAAGCATCGACCGCATTCGCGACAAACTGCTCCTGCTGATTGAACTCAGGAAATAGCTCCTGCATGAGCTTGCGGCCGGCTGGGGTCAGTTCAACTAGGACGAGTCGGCCGTCATCCTTGCTCTTCTTGCGAACGGCGAGCTTGCGACTCTCGAGTGTGCTCAGCACTCCGGTCAACGTTGCCTTTGAAAAGCCGCCTTCTTCGGCGATTTGGCGAGTTTCAATTGGCTCCCAGATCCAGACCACCCAGAGCACAACAAATGCGGTCCAGGACAAACCGTGTGGTGCGAGCACGGTTCGCTCGAGGTGGTTTCGGACAGCCGTTGCGGCGCGGAACAGGTTTGACGTGATTGCCATCGCCTTAAAGTCGATGGTCATGCCCGCCAAGCGCTCGTTGACCTGACGTTCGGTTTCGGCGAGTGTGTGTGCGCCTGCCATCTGCCGCCTCCTGTTTTTGTTTCCACCCACGATACGCGCGCTACCGCGCTAGAACACTTTAACTTGAATCGTTTGGTTCATAACGATTTAGAACAATGCGACGATTTTTTACACGAATTTCACTAACCTTTGAGATTGTTAGCAACCAAACGATTTTGTTCCAAACATCAAAATCGAAACCTATGGGAGTATCCGGGATGACCTCAGCGTCGAGCATCAACCTCGCAGACCTAGACCTATTTGAGCAGGGCGCACCTTGGCAGCAATTCGCCGAACTGCGTAAGAACGACCCGGTGCACTGGAATGAGGAAGATGCACCGAACAGCGGCTTTTGGGCGCTGACCCGCTACCACGACATCGTCTCGGTATTGCGCGACCCGGCGACCTTCACGAGCGAACGGTTCACCAACCTCGAGGAGGTCGACGCCGAACAAGAGGAAGCCCGCCGATCGCTGCTCGAGACCGATGGTTCACGCCATCGAGCCCTTCGTCGACTGCTGCAGGGCCAGTTCACGCCCGCCGCGGTAGCCAAATACGAGACCTTCCTGCGCGGCATCACCGCGACAACCCTCGACAACGCCTTTGCGAAAGGCGAGTTCGACTTTGTCAGCGAGGTAGCAGCCGATTTTCCAATCAACGTGCTCGTTCGACTGCTCGATGTTCCGGTTGAAGACACCCACAAGCTCATCGACTGGGGAAACCGCATGGTTGGTTTCGACGACCCAGAACACGCGGATGTGCTGATCAACTCGGCCGAGAGCGAGGAGTTCCGCCTCGTTCCGTTCCGCTCCCCCGCGGCTCTCGAGGTCTTTGAATACGGTGACGCCCTAGCCCGCGAACGTCGCGGCAAAGATGGCACCGACCTGGTTTCGGTCCTCGTCAACGGTGAGATGTCAGACGGCATCCCGCTTTCAGAGCGTGACTTCCACACCAACTTCTTGCTGCTGGTCGTTGCTGGCAACGAGACAACGCGTCACACCATCACGCACACGATGCGAAACCTGATCGAACACCCGGATCAGCTAGCCATCCTGCAGGAGAACCCGGACCTAATTCCTTGGGCCGTCGAAGAATTCTTGCGCTTTGCCAGCCCGGTTTACCACTTCCGTCGCACAGCAACTCAGGACGCCGTAATCAACGGAACCAACATCAAAGCCGGCCAAAAGGTGGTCACCTGGTTTGCTTCGGGCAACCGCGACGAAGCGATTTTCGAGAATCCAGACAAGTTTGATGTTCAGCGCAATCCAAACGAGCACATGACTTTTGGACGCGGTGGACCGCACATGTGTCTCGGTAACGCCCTGGCCCGCATCGAGCTCCGAGTGATGTTTGAAGACCTGATTGGTCGCATCGACAAAATGGAAATCACAGGCGAAATTGACTACCTGCGATCAAACTTCGTGCACGGCATCAAGCGCATGCCGGTCAAGGTCAGCCTGCGCTAGTCGATTAGTTCTGCGACCTGGCGTAAAAAGCCGTCGACCAGTTCAAAAGTGCGCTGAGTCGCCGCTGACTCATACGCCCTGGTTTGCGCTTTCATGATTTCTGGATCCTGCCCGTCAGCGATCACCTTCACGTCACCACCCCAGTCCAGCCACCCCTCTAGTGAGGCCGCCGTAATTTCCGGGTGAAACTGAATGGCCAACGAACGGTTGATGATGAACGCCTGTGACGCGATCGGGTTTCTGGCGATCTCAACCGCCTTTGGTGGCAACTGCCAGCGGTCGTAGTGAAACTGGAACCAGGGACCGTTGCCAAAGATCTCGGGACGATCGCTCCAAACGTCTTTCCAGCCAATTTCACACTGCGGAGCGGGAGAGACAGAACCACCCATCGCGCGGGCAATAAGTTGGCCACCAAAGCAGATTCCGAGCACTGGCTTGCCACTTGTAACCGCAGCTCGCAACCACTCGATTTCGGGTTGCAGCCAATTGCCAATGCAAGCGTCATCCCAGGCTCCCCACGGAGCACCCATAGGAATGATGAGGTCATACTCGTCAGCATTCGGAAACTCGAAGGTCACGTTCGGATTCGCGAAGCTAGCCTCTGGCACGACGAGTTCTTCAACCACGTCGAAACCGTGGTACCGAAGTCGCTCAGAGACTGGTCCGGTTGGTGAAACGTGATCGTGCTGAATGAACAGTGCGCGCACGGCAAGCCCCTTCTCATTTGTAACCGAACGATTACTTTTTGGGCGGCGCATCGACCGCCTTTCCTTCACGATACTAGGCTTTCGTTTGAACCCTAACGAGTTAATAAAACTGCGACAAAGGAGTTGCAATGGCTCACGATCTCGCCAAGCTTCGCGAAGATTTGACCTCGCGCGGAATCGACATTCTGCGCTTTATCTATGCCGACGTTTTGGGCCTCACCCGCTCAAAGGACGTCCTGGTGAGCCAGCTCGAAAAGGCTGCCCACAGTGGTCCAGCGTTTTGCCAAGGAGTTTGGGTCACCACCACGCGAGGTGGTGTGCTGGATGCCGGAAACATCGCCTCGGACGGCCTGCAGGATCTGGTGAGCCAGCTCGACCCAGAGACCATCACCGAACTACCGTGGGAGCCAGGCGTGGCCTACGCGATTGTGGATGCGTTCAACCCAGATGGCACCGAGAACCTCTTCTCGCCTCGAACCGTTCTGCGCAGAGTCCTCGAGGGTTACGCCAAGCACGGGCTCTACCCCGTGGTTGGCCCGGAACTAGAGTTTTACATCGCGAAAAAGAACGAGGCTGGCAAGTGGGTCCGCGGCCACGAGCGCACCGGCCAGGTTTACACCACCGGTTCGACGGTCGACCCCGATGGCACATTCCTTCGCTTGCTCAGAAACCTTGACCGAATGAACATCGGCGTCTTTGCCGGCAACCACGAATTCAGCCCGAGCCAGTACGAGATCAACCTCTGGCACTCGGAGGCCCTGAACGCTGCAGACCGCACCTTCATGTTCAAGAGCGCCATCAAAGACATCGTCAATCGCGACGGAAAACTCGCTACCTTCCTCGGTAAACCGTGGAGCGACGAGGGCGGCAGTGGCTTCCACCTACATTTCTCGGTCACGGACGAGCACGGCAACAACATGATGCACAACGGCGCCGGCGAGCTCAGCGAAGTCGCAAAGCGTCTCATCGCTGGAATTACCGCCAACGCCAATGGGCTCACCGCACTCACCAACCCGACGGTCAACGCCTTCAAACGCCTCGGTCCAGACACACTCGCCCCCTTCCGCTCCAACTGGGGTTACGACAACCGCAGCTGCATGGTGCGCGTTCCTCCCGAGCGCGGTCAGGGCACCCGACTCGAGATCCGCGTGGGCGATGGCGGCGCGAACCCATACCTGGTTATCGCCGGCATTTTGGCAGCGGGACTCGATGGCATCAACCGGGCACTCGAATGCCCACCGGATGCGGTTGGTATGGCCTACGACAACGAGGGTGCCCCGACTCTGCCGTTGACCTTCACCGAGGCGCTGGATGCGCTCGAGGCCAACGCACACCTGCACGAGCAACTGTCGACGCAGTTGGTCGAGACCTTCCTGGTTTTGAAGCGTGATGAAATCGAGCGCTACAACGAACAGGTGTCAGACCCGACGACGCGCGATGTAACCCAGTGGGAAATCGACGAGTACCTGCTCGATTACTAGAGGCTAATCAAATGGCAGAGCCCCGACCATTCTCGGTCGGGGCTCTGCTATTTCTAATGCGCTAAACGTTTGGGTTCGATTTGTCAGCCACCAGCGTGCCGCCGTTGAAGGTGACGCCAACCTCTCGGTAATAACCGGCCAGCACCCGCTCAACCGGGAGAATCGACGCGAGCTCATCCCACTGAGAATCGTGCAGTTCGAGCACTGCGTCGCCCTTCCAAGGCTGGCCGAGATCGGCATCGACTCCGCCCATGGTGATTAGTTGATCCAGCGAGTTGCCGAGGCCCGGGGTGATCGATGGCATCCAGCGGTTGTGCAGCATCGGGTGACCGTTCACAAAGCCGTTGGTTTCGCTTGGCTCGCGCAGGGTTACGACCGCACTTGCAAGACGGTGGTCGTATGCGGCGACGCTGGCGCCGAGTTTCGCGCCGGCCTCAAGTTTCGGCGTTGCCTTGCCGTGGTTGAAGATGCGCGTCATGGCGATCGAGCCGAGCTTCTTTGGGTAACCCTGGAAGTAACCGCGGGCGATGGCAAAGTCTTTGGTGACCCAGATGGCGACGCAGCGGCTGTAGGTCTTGCCCTCATACTTGCAACGCACCACAGCAAACGCCTCGAGGTATTGAGAGCGTTGCGGGTCGAGGAGTTCCTCGCCGCCGGTCGAACAGCTCTGCCAGTCAGCCCAGATGAATGCGACCGCTCCTGGTTCTTCATCGGCCAGCTCAAGCTCGGGCGGAAGAATTGCTCGAACATTCGCTGGATCGGTTAGATATTCGACGGTTAGCAGATTGCCGGAATAGAACCAGGGCATGTTTGGAGCGACCGAGCTGCGGCCGGTGGGCGTCAGAGGTGCGAAGAATCCCTTGAGATCAGACATGAAATTAGCCTAGCGAAATCGTTTGTTACCAAATGATTCGCGGTCATTTTTCTTTGTAACGATTAGGCAAAACCTCGCGCCACAAGGCCGTTTCACGTTGACCCGACGCCTCAAATTACGCCAGTCTTAGGCTAGGTCGTTTGCCCCCGAACGACCTTTACTCAACGAGGAGATCGACATTCATGTCAACAACAGCTAGCTCCGATACCAGCCTGAAAAAGGGCAGACTCGGCGTTCTTGGAATTGTTTTCTTTGTGGTTGCCGCTTCGGCGCCATTGGTTGGAATGACCGGAGCTGTTCCGGTCGCGATTGTCGCCGGTAACGGCGCTGCCGCAGCTGGAACCTATGTTCTAGTCGGACTCATCCTGCTTTTGTTCAGTGTCGGTTACGCACGGATGAGCCACTCGGTCACCAACGCAGGTGCATTCTTCGCCTACGTGGGCAAGGGTCTCGGCAAGACCGCCGGTGTGGGCTCCGCGTTTGCCTCGCTCGTCGGTTACGTCACCATTCAGCTGGCAATTTACGGCTTCTTCGGTGGCCTGCTAGCTCTTCAGGCGGGCATTCTGCCGTGGTGGGCCTGGTCGATTCTCGGCTGGATTGTTGTCACTGGACTCTCACTGCTCTCGGTTGATGTTGGCGCCAAGGTGCTTGGCACCCTGATGGTTCTCGAGCTGCTGTCACTGATCATCACCGCCGCGGCAATCTTCATCAAGGGCGGCCCAGAGGGCATCGACTTTGCAGCCTCATTCAGCCCGGCCAACATTTTTGCCGGTGGATTCTCGGGTGGTGCAGGTATCGCCATCGCCTTCGCTTTTGCCTCGTTTATCGGCTTTGAGGCAACCGCGATCTACGGTGAAGAATCGAAGGACCCGAAGCGCACTGTCCCTCGCGCAACATACTGGGCTATCGGCATTATTACCGCCCTATTCGGTTTTGTCTCATTCGCCATGGTCACCGGACTAGGCGCAAGCAAGGTTATCGACGGTGTGGTCGCCGCAGCAGGTGACAACCTCGAGAACCCAGCCGCCGTGCTATTCAACCTGGCTGGTTCATACGTTGGCGCCTGGCTGCCTGAAATCATGGGCTGGCTAGTTGTCTCAAGCTTGTTCGCAGGCTTGCTAGCGTTCCAGAACGCGGCTTCACGCTACTTCTTTGCTCTTGGACGCGGTGGCGTACTACCAGCCTCGCTCGGCAAGACCAACAAGGCTGGCGCTCCGCAGAACGGTGTCGTGTTGACCTCGGCAATTGCCTTGATCGTGATCGTCCTGTTTGCCCTTCTTGGCCTCGACGGTATCGGCAACCTGTTCTTCTGGATGTCGGCCGTTACCGCGGTAGCCATCATCTTCGTCGAGATCCTGGTCAGCCTCGCGATTGTCGCGTTCTTCCGCAAGAACGGTGGCGCCAACCTCTGGCAAGGCACCATCTCACCGATTCTCGCGCTGGTTGGTTTGGTCATCGGTGAATACCTACTGATGAGCCGCTTCAACCTGCTAGGCGGTCTGGCTCCGAGCCCTGAAGAGTCAGGCACCGCTTGGGCCTTGACTCCACTCGGCTGGGTGCTCGTCCTCTCGCCATTCATCGCTGCTGTTATCGGCGCAATCGTCGCCACGACCAGCAAGTCGAACAAGGCGCTGACCGAGGACATCCTCTCGTAGCCTCAACAAATTGCAAGAAGACCCTCGTGAAAGTGGGGGTCTTCTTCTTTTATCGGGGGCTGCGACTAATCGGCGGATGCGATTAGCGGCTCAACGTGCTCGTTCGCAACGCTCGTCGGCGCGTTGAGCATCGACCGCTTTGCAACCAGGAGGAAAAGGGTGACCGCGGCCACGGTCGCGCTCAGCAGGAAGGCCGCGGAGTAGCCGAAGGAAGTCCAGACGAGTCCGGTGGCAAGGCCAGAGGCAAGCAGAGCACCGCCAGAAATCAGATTGAACATGCCGAAGGCAGTCCCGCGCAGATCAGCCGGCGCAAATTTGGCCACGAGCGCCGACAGCAAGCCCTGTGTAACGGCCATGTGCAGACCCCAAATGCCAAGGCCGATGGCCAGGCTGAGCAACGACAGCTTCTGGCCGTCTTTGGCCGCCAGCACCAGGCTGGCCAGTATCAACAGCGCTAGACCCAACATCAGTAGGGCACTCGCAGAGAATCGATCGGCAAGTTTGCCAAACGGGTATGCGGTCAGCGAGTAAACAACGTTCATCGCCACCAGCACCAGCGGGATGAACTCGAGCGGAACATCGGCCTCCGAAGCACGAAGGACTAAGAATGCATCGCCCACGCGCGCGAAGGCGATGAGGCCACCGAGCGCCACCACCCACCAAAAGACACCACCCAAACGGCGAAGGTTCGCTCTGGTGATCGGGTTTTGACGAACCTGGTCCCGCTCGGTTCGAACCGGCTCCTTGACTCCGACGAAAATCGTGGTGAGAGCGAGGAAGGCGGGAATAACGGCAATCCAAAACACAAATTTGAAGTCGTTATTGGATGCGCTCATCAGTGCCACCGCGATTAGCGGCCCGGCAAAAGCACCAATGGTGTCGAGCCCCTGTCGCAGACCGAACGCCGCCCCGCGCAGCTCGGGTGGCGTCACATCGGCGATCAGGGCGTCTCTGGGTGCTCCGCGTACGCCTTTGCCGACTCGGTCGGCGATGCGCGCAAAGAAGATTGCACCAAAACCGGTCGCAATTGCGAACAGAGGTTTTGTTAGCGCGCTAAAGCCGTATCCAATCGCCGTTAGCCACTTGCGCTTGCCGAAGTAGTCACTGATTGCACCCGAGAAAACCTTGATGATTAGCGCAAGTGCCTCGGCGAAGCCATCGAGAAAACCAACCAGCACGACGCTCACCCCGAGAGCACCAACCATGAAGACCGGCAGCAGCGAGTGAATCATCTCGGATGAGACATCCATGAACATACTGACCAGGCCGAGTGCCCAGACCGTTCGCGGCAATTTCACTCGAGCACGATTCCGGTTCTTGGGCATTCCCGTGGTCCATCCCTGCCAGTTCTAATCAGCTAAGACTTCAAAGGTACAACGGAGTTTCCAGTAACATTTCCAGAGGTGTGACGGGAAGACTGGTCGTCGATTTGAAAACTGCAGGACAGAGAGAGAAACATGTCGTCGTCACACAAGGGCAAAAGTAAATCCACCAAAACAGCAACATTGACGCTCGGCGCTCTCGGAGTTGTCTACGGCGACATCGGCACCAGCCCCATCTACGCTTTCAACGAGTCCGTTCACGCAGGCGGTTACTCAAGGGCAGAAATTCTGGGCGTGCTTTCGCTGGTCTTTTGGACATTGATGGCAGTGGTCACCATCAAATACCTCACGGTGGTTTTGCGTGCCGACAACCGCGGCGAGGGTGGCATCCTTGCGCTTTTTGCTCTAATGCCAAATCGCATCCGAGACGCGCGGAAAGGCGCCTACGGATTCGTCATTTTCCTAATGCTGATGGCGGCCGCTTTCATCTTCGCTGACGGACTCTTGACCCCGGCAATCAGTGTGGTTTCGGCGGTCGAGGGAATCAAAACTGTCAACACCGATCTGAGTTTTTTGATTGTGCCGATAACGGTCATAATTCTCGCCGCGCTTTTCACTTTTCAGTTCAAGGGGTCGCAGAAAATCGGTGCGCTTTTTGGACCAGTGATGGTTATTTGGTTTGCGACCATTGGGTTTCTCGGCATCTCGCAAATTAGCCAAAACACTGATTCTTTGGTCGCACTAAACCCGGTTTATGCGATGAGTTTTATCGGGTCACACGGGCTGCACACTTTGGTCGTCATGTCGTCCGTCATCCTGGCGGTAACTGGTGCAGAAGCTCTATACGCCGACCTTGGGCATTTTGGAAAAGGGCCGATTCGGCTCGGTTGGTACAGCCTGGTTGGACCCGCATTGGTTTTGAGCTACTTCGGCCAAGGGGCTTTGGTTCTGCGCGATCCTTCATCTATTGGTAATTCATTCTTCGGCATGGTACCCAGCGGGCTGCCTTCGATTTTGCTCCTGCTGCTAACCACCCTCGCCACCATCATCGCGTCTCAGGCACTTATTTCAGGAGTGGCCTCGATCGCCAGCCAGGCCATCCAGCTTGGGCTTTTGCCGCGCCTCAAAGTCCGCCACACGAACGAAGAGCATCGTGGGCAAATCTATGTGCCATTGGTGAATGCGCTGCTCGCAGCGGGTTCAATAGCCCTCGTGTTGATTTTCGAATCCTCAGCGGCCCTGGCCGGCGCGTACACATTCGCAATCGCAGGCACCATGCTCATAACGACGCTGGCTCTGTATTTTGTTGCCAAAGAGCGGTGGAAGATCAGCAAATACATCAGCTATCCGGTTCTTGCCCTATTCGCAGTGATGGACCTGGCGTTTCTGATTTCCACTTCTACCAAAGTTGCAACAGGCGCGTGGTTGCCGATGCTAATTGGTTTCTGCCTAGGTTCAATGATGTGGATCTGGCGCAAGGGCCGATTCGAGCTCAACCACCGACTGGTTGAAACCTCGATGACCTGGAGCAGCATCAAACGGATGCGCACGCAGAAAAAAGTTGCCCTAACGGAAAACGTGGGTATCTATCTTTCTGCCGTGACGGACGCCGTCCCGCAAGCTCTCGAGCAACAGATCTCTGTGCTGGGCAGCATGCCCAAAAAAATCATCGTGGTCACTATCGAATCGGTTGATAACCCGAAGTCTCACGCGACCCCGGAATTCACTAAGGTGAACGATTTCTTGGCCACTGTGAAGCTTGAGTCGGGCTTCATGGAGCAGCGCAACATACCGCGGGCACTTCGCTCTAAGGCCATCGCAGATCATTTTGATGAGCGCGAAGCCGTTTATTTTGTTACCGATCGAACGCTGTTGCCAAATGACAAAACCGGACTCAACCGACTAGAGGAGATTATCTTCGCGACGCTGCATCGCAACGCTGCCGACCCAGCTAAGTATTTCAACCTACCGGCTCACCGAGTCATCACCTTCGACGTCGCTGTTGACATCTAGCTCGATTACTGACGTTCGAGTTTGGCACCCTCGACGTCGAGGTCAGGCAGCAGGCGGTCCAGCCATTTAGGCATCCACCACGCGGCCTTGCCAAGCAGACGCATCGTTGCAGGGACGAACAGCAGTCGAACGAGGAACGCATCAGCCAAAACTCCCACGGCCAAGCCGAGTCCAATTGGCCGGACCATGGCGAGGTGCGAGAAAGCGAAGCTTCCGAAAACCGAAACCATGATGATCGCGGCAGCAATCACAACCGGACGACCGGCACGCACACCGTGATTTACGGCCTGCTTCGGTGACTCACCGTGAGCAAAGGCCTCGCGCATTCCCGAAACCAAGAACAACTGATAGTCCATGGCCAAGCCAAACAGGATTCCAATCAGCATGGTCGGCAAGAAGTTGAGCACCGGCCCCGGATCGTGAACATCGAAAATCTGACCCAGCCAACCCCACTGATAGACAGCGACCACAGCTCCGAGCGTCGCGGCGACGGTCAGCAAAAAGCCGAGGCTGCCCAAAAGCGGCACGAGAATGGAGCGGAACACCGCAATCATCAACAGCATGCTCAACGCGAGAACCACCCCGAGGTAGAGCGGCAGTGCGTCAGCCAACTTCTTGGACAGGTCGATGTTTGTAGCGGTCAAACCGGTGACACCAAAATCAGCCTTGTATTCATGGGCGATGGATGCGCTCTCGGCGCGCAAATCGCGCACCACCTGTTCGGTCGAAGCAGCGGTCGGCCCCTCTTTAGGGAGCACCTGGAACAGAAGAATCTTGCCGTCTTTGCTGTCGGCCGCTGGTACCGCGGCGGCAACATTGTCGAGCTTCATCAACTCGGTCGCGATGCCGGCCTTGAGTGCGAGCAGGGCGTCCTCATCCAGCTTTTCTGGCAAGGTAACGACCGCGGCAATTTGGCCGTTGGCGCCCGCGCCAAAGGACTTGGTGATCAGCGAGTAGGCACGGTACTGAGTCGTATCGGTCGGTTGAGCTGAACCATCCGGCAGACCAAGTCGCATACTCGAGGCCGGAATGGCGATGGTCAGCAAGACGCCAAAGGTTAGCGCTAGGGCCAGCCAAGGGTGTTTGGTCGCCCAAACGCTCTTGTTTTTCTGCAGTTCGGCCTCGTTGTGCGCGTCGGCACTGCGGCTTTCCACGCTCGAATCAGCGAGTTTGCGACGCTCTCGGCGGCTCAGAATCTTCAAGCCAGCCAACTTCATAACGGCTGGAGTGAAGGTGAGAGCGATTAGGACGGCGATTGCGATTGAGAGTCCGGCAAAGTTACCCATCATCCCCAAAAAGCCGATGCCGGTCAGGTTCAAAGCCACAAGGGCGATGATTACCGTGAGGCCGGCAAACAGAACCGCGTTGCCGCTCGTGCCGTTTGCCAGCGCGATCGACTCATCCACCGGCATGCCAGCCTTAAGTTGACGGCGGTGACGGTTGAGAATGAACAACGAGTAGTCAATGCCAACCGCAAGACCGAGCATCACACCGAGAACTGGAGTGGTGCTGGTCATCTCAATGACTCCGGAGAGAGCCATGGTGAGGGTTGCGCTAACGCCAACTCCGAGGATCGCAGCCATCACGGGCAGGCCGGATGCGATCATGCTGCCAAGCATCACGAACAGCACGATGCCGGCAATGATGAGGCCGATGAGCTCACCGACACCGAGGATGCCCTCCACGGATTGGGTCAGTTCTTGAGAATATTCCACGGCTACATTCGGAATCTTGCGATCTTCTAGCGCCTGGATTACCTGATTCTTTTCGCTCACCTCGAGCGTTGCCGCGCTCTTCTTGAAAAGGACGGTAGCAATGGCGGTTTGGCGGTCGCTCGAGACGGTTTCAAACTTTGCAGCTGCTGCGGCAAGCGCCTCACCGTTCGCCAACTTGGTTGCGTTTGCGCCGAGCGAGGCTCGGGCTTCGTCGATGGCTTTTTGGCCAGCATTCAACTTTGCCAGGTTGGCATCGATTTGCTTCTGGCCATCAGCCAACTTAGCCCGATTGCCTTCTAGCGCTTTGAGTTGCGCCTGAAGACCAGCCAGTTGCTGGTTCATGCCCGCCAACTGCTGTTCCGCACCGGCCGGTTTTGGGTCGGCGGCATTTAGCGCATCGATGCCAGCTTGAAGTTGCGCGATGCCGTCCGAGAGCTGCTTCACACCAGCAGCCAATTTGGCGGCGTTGGCATCGAGTTCAGCCTGCGCGGCGGTCAACTGTGCACGGCCAGCGTCAATCTTGGCCTGCTGGGTTCGAAGAGTGTCAGGCGCGGTCTCGAGCTTGTGCTTGGCGTCGGCCAAGTCGGCCAGCTGCGATCGTTTTTCAGCATCGATTTTGAACGGGTCAACGACCGAATCGAGCACGGCCAACTTTGCGACCTCGGCAAGCGCCGTTTGAACCGCAGCCTGCTGATCCTTTGAAAACGGCTTGCCATCAGTCTTGTGAAAGACAATCTTGGCGTTTGCCTGGGAGGCTTGCGGGAAGCTGCTCTTGAGCGCATCCGCAACCTTCTGCGCAGGAAGACCATCGATCGACATCGCCGACGACAGCGTGCCCGCGAAGTTCAACATACCG
>JAGWTM010000023.1 GCA_028868975.1 Actinomycetales bacterium | reverse complement strand
GACAAGGTCAACATCGAAGTCGATGTCATGGCTAAACACATCGAACGCCTGCTTGAGGCAAGAAACGGACACATCTAATGCAGCTTTCAACGATTGAAGAAGCCCTGGATGCGTTGCGAGCAGGCAAGCCGATTCTGGTTGCCGATGACGAAAACCGCGAGAACGAGGGCGATGCCATCATCTCGGCCGAACTTGTGACCGAAGAGTGGATGGCCTGGATTGTTCGCAACACCACCGGTTTTCTGTGTGTCCCGATGGATGACTCTCGCGCCAACGCGCTAGAGCTGCCGGTAATGTGGCGTGAAAACCAGGACCCACACCAGACGAATTACACGATTACCGTGGATGCGGCCAACCGAATTTCGACCGGCGTGAGCGCCGCCGACCGAGCCAACACCGCTCGTGTCCTGGCGAACCCGAGCTCATCCGCCACCTCATTGATTCGCCCTGGACACATGATTCCCCTGCGCGCCAAGCAGGGTGGAGTGCTTGAACGACGCGGCCACACCGAGGCAACCGTGGATCTTTTGAAGCTTGCCGGCCTCAGCCCGGTCGGAGTAATCGGAGAAATGGTGTCAAATGACGGAAGTATGATGCGACTTCCGGAGTTAGTAGATGTTGGACGAAAGGAGGGGCTACCAGTGATCACCATTGACCAGCTCGTTCAACACCGCCAGCTTCTAGCCGAAGACGGCAAAGACATCACCCCTACCCCAGAGATTATGAGCATTGACCGAGTCACCCTGAAGGCCGAGGCAAAATTGCCAACGACCCACGGTGAATTCAAGGTGCGCGGCTACTACGACAACAAAACCGGGGCCGATCACGTTGCCATCATCTCGGGCAATCCAACCGGTGAAGAGGTATTGGTGCGCCTGCACAGCGAATGCATCACCGGTGAAGCATTTGGCTCGCTCAAGTGCGAGTGCGGCCCTCAGCTCGATTTTGCCCTCGACACCATCGCCGCCGATCCGCGCGGTGGAATCGTGGTCTACCTGCGCGGCCAGGAAGGTCGCGGCATCGGTCTCTTGAACAAACTCCAGGCGTATGCGCTGCAGGACAAGGGCCTCGACACGGTCGACGCCAACCTTGCTCTGGGCCTACCGAGCGAAAACCGAGAGTATGGCGCGGCCGTCGCCATTCTGCGCGACATGGGCGTCAAGTCAGTCCGTCTGATGACCAATAACCCAGCCAAGCGCGCGTATCTCGAAGATGCCGGCATTGTGATGACCGGTTACGTCCCGGTTATTGTCGGCCAGGCCGCCGAGAACGAGAAGTATCTCGAGACCAAGCGCGAGCGCATGGGTCACCTGCTGCCAACCGACTAAATTGGTGCACGGGCAAACAAGTTTTGCCCAGCTTTGAACTGCGCCCCTAGTCGGCGCGCCAATTTGAAACAGGAGATTCGCATGAGCGGAGCCGGTGCCCCGAAGCTAGAAATTGATGCCGCGGGACTACAAATCGCAATTGTTGTGACTTCATGGCATGACACGATCACCAACGGCTTGCTAGCCGGGGCTGAGCGTGCGCTGCAGAAGGCCGGCAATCACGAGTATGAGATTTGGCGCGTACCTGGTGCCTTCGAACTCCCGCTCGGCGCTCAAAAGGCAATCGATGCCGGTGCGGACGCCGTAATCGCACTCGGCGTCGTTATTCAAGGCGACACACCTCACTTTGACTACGTCTGCGCTGGCGCGACTGATGGACTCATGCGAGTGCAGCTCGACAGCGGGATTCCGGTCGGCTTCGGCCTGCTGACCGTAGACAACGAACAGCAGGCTCTGGATCGTGCGGGCCTCGAAGGTTCGCGCGAAGACAAGGGCGCCGAAGCCGCCGAGGCTGCGGTACTGATGGCTAGACTGAACGCGTAATCCGGACTCGCAAAGGAAGTCTCTAATGGAAATCGCAATCGGAATCTTTTTGGCCCTGCACCTGCTCGGCTTTGCCTCGATTTTTGCCGGCTTGATCGGTGAAATGAAAAACCTCAAGGCCGGCACCGCCAAGGTCAACGCGGCTGTCTTGCACGGCTCGTGGCTGTCGCTAGCAACTGGCTTGGCGCTGGTCGGCATGCTTTACGCCAACGACGAAGTGGTCAACAACCTCAGCGTTTCGATCAAGGGCAGCGCTATCGCAGCAATCTTCGCGATCGCATACACCTTCCGCAACAAGGAGAAGGCTCCTAAGTGGGTTGTCCCGACTCTCCTGCTCCTGACCCTGGTCAACCTGTTTGTTGCCACCGTCTCGGGCATGACCGTCAGCGCCTAGGCGTCCAACAGCTTTAGCAAAAAAGTGGGCCGAGAAGTTCTCTCGGCCCACTTTTTTATGCCTAAACTCGGTGACCCGTTAGTGAGTCACCGTGGTCACCGCAGAGACCGAGCTGAGTCCGCTGCTGACATAGGTGACCACGCGATACTGCAGAGTGGTTCCGCTCGCCGGGCGAACCGCATACCAATTGAGGGCTTGGGTGTTGGCCCAGGTGACCCAGTTGGTTCCGTCAGTGCTCACCTGAAGTGAGTAGAAGCTCAGACTCGCGCCGCCAAGGTTGGTCGAGGCTGACCAGGTCACCGAAATTCGCGGAGCCGCAGCCGTCGAGTTTGATGCCGTGGTCACGATTGGTGCGCCTGCCTGAGCCGGAGCCGCAAACGGCATCCGCAAGCCGTTGACCGAGGCCGAGGTCGATGATCCAATCGAGTTGACTGCGAAGACCCGGTAGTAGACATATGCGCCCGGTGCCGAAGAAGCAACTTCGAGAGCTCGGGTGTTTCCATCGGTGGTTCCAACCGTGGTCCAGGTCGAACCGTTGGTTTCACTCTTTTCGATGCGGTACGCGCTAATCGCCGAACCGCCGTTGTCCGATGGCGCATTCCAGGTAACTCGCACAACTGCCGGAGTCGAAGCGGTCACCAGCGTGAGGTTGAGACCCGAAGTTGCTCCAGGCAAGGTAGCTGGAGTCGTAAACGAAATCGCAGCCGAGTATTCACCTAGGCCGAAGCCGGTGCGGGCGGCCACACGATAGCTCCAGCTGCTGCTCTTGTAAGGTGCAGCGACCGTGGCCGAGGTTGAGGTTGTATAAGCCACGATGGCCCAAGTTACGCCGCCATCAACGCTGCGCTCGACCTGATAGTTGGATGCGCTAGGCGCACCGCCCAGATCGGCTGGCTGCTGCCAGGTCAGACTGAGGCTACTTGAGCCAGCCGGCAGGTTCGCGGTTAGACCAAGTGGCGCTGTCGGCCTGAGCAGCGGGACCATCAGGCTGGTAACCGGCGCGGACACTGCAGATCCGACGGCATTGAACGCCGTGACGCGAGCGTACTGGAAGGTGCCGGGGTTCGCTCGTTGCGTGACAAAACTCAGCACATTTGCAGCGACCGTTATCGGAGTCGACCAGGTCACGTTGCCATTGGCTACCGCGGTGCCGAGCTCAACTCGATAGCCGAGCAGCGGTGAACCCCCGAGGTCGCTCGGTGGATTCCAGGCGAAGATCGGGTTGCCGTCCGAGCCAAATACAGCACGGACGCTATTGGCTGCGCTTGGCACGGTCGCAGCTACCGAGTAGCTCACGCTCACAGACGCATCCGACCGACCGAAGCCGGTGACGGTAACGACTCGATACTGCGCGGTCACACCCTTGGCCGGCTTGGACAAAACAACCGAGACCGCGGTTGCTGGAGCGCTGGTAGCCACCGACCAGTTCATGCCGCCGTTAGTTGAGGTTTCAACGAGGTAGTAGAGCGGGGCTGGCGCTCCGCCAAGGTCTGCTGGCGCGACCCAACCGAGTGTCAGACGACCGGCGCTTGAGGTGTCATCCAAGGTGATGCCAGTCGGGGCGGCCGGCTTTAGCAGTGGCACAAAGATGCTCGCCACATTTGAAGCGGCTGAATTTCCGATGGCGTTAGTAGCGGTGACTCGGAACATTTGCGTTGAGCCAGGAGCAGCTCGCACACCGGTGAAGCTCAAGAGGTTGCCGGCCACCGAAACCGGTTCACTCCAACTGCCGTCTTTGCTGCCGTAAGGCACGACTGCGGTTTCAACCAGATAACCGGTGATGGCCGAACCGCCGTTATCGGATGGCGCATACCAGGCTAGGACCGGGTTCCCTGCGGAATTGAAGCTGACTCGGGCAGAAACTGGAGCGGCCGGTTTCGATGCCGCCGTTGAATAGGTGGCTACGTTTGAGGCGTCCGAGCGACCAAAGTTGGTCTGGGTCACCGCGCGAATCTGCCAGGTCACACCCTTGGCAGGTCGACCGAGTTGCATGCTGGTGGCGCTGCTCGCAACGGTGTAGCCAGTCCACGAGGTGCCGCCATTGGCACTCACTTCGACGCGATAGCTGAAGCTGGTGGCACCACCAAGGTCGGTTGGCGCGGTCCAGCTAACAGTGAGCGCAGTCGCCGAATTAGCGTCCGACACAGCTAGGTTCGTCGGCGCAGCCGGTTTCGCGAGTGCAGCCGTGATCTGGGCAACGCTGCTGGCTGGGCTGCTGCCGACACTGTTGTATGCGGTGACGCGGAACTGGAGCACCTGACCAGGCGCTGCCGCCGGGCCGGTGTAAGACGTGGTGCCAGCTGCAATGCGGGCTACCTCGGTCCACTGCCCAGTGACATACTGTTCGACCAAGTAGCCAACCAAAACCGTGCCGCCGAGGTCGCTAGGTGCATTCCAGGTGAGAGTCGGCACCGAACCGTTCGCGAGCGAAATACCGCGAACAACCGGAGCGGTTGGGATCGACGCCTCACGGGTCAGCGAAGCGACGTTCGAAGCCGGACTCTGCCCGCCCTGCGTCAATGCGATCACTCGGTATTGATAGGTGGCACCCTTGGCTGGGTATGGCGCATTCGCACTGAGCGAAGAACCACTGACGGTTGCCGCGTTGACCCACGAGATGCCGCCATTGGTCGAGACCTGAATTAGGTACGCCGAAACGGTACCGCCGAAGAGTTCGGCGGGGGCCTGCCAGCTCAAGGCGGTCGCGTTGACCGCGGCATTAGCGGCGGCTACCAAGTTCTGAGGCGCCGTAGCGGCCTTGAACGGAACCGTTACCGTCAAGGTAGCGCTCGGGTCGCTCTGGCCAAGCTCGTTGACCGCGATAACTCGCAGAGTTACGACGCCGCCTGAGGCACCGAGGTCAACGGTGGCCGAGGTTACCGAACCAGCGGTAGTCGCAAGCGTGACCCAAGCGCCAGTGGCATCCTGATTTTGAAGCAGGTAGCCGGTGATTACTGAGCCGCCATCATCAACAGGCAGCTGCCATGAGGCCAGATACTTTCCGCTGCCGGCAGACGCGGCGACACTCACTGCCGAAAGGGTGCGCGGTGCCGATGGTTTGGTCTTGGTCGGGCTATAGCTTGCGATGGCCTGGGTGCCGGTTCCGACCGAGTTGACGGCTGCAACCGAGAACAACGTGGTTTGACCCTTGGGCGTGCTGATTGTTGTGGTGTAGCTGAGCGCGGTTCCGGTCACATTAGCCAGAGTCGACCAGGTGCTGCCGTTATCGCGGCTGTACTTGATCGCATACGAGGTGATGACCGCTCCGCCGTTGCTGGCCGGCGCTGCCCAGGTGATTAGCAGCCCGTTCGAGACCGGGGTGAGGCTCAGATTTTGCGGCGCTGAGGGCAAAACAGCCGGGCCATAAATCGAGGTAACCAGTGAGTACGTGCTCAGGCCCATGCTGTTTCGTGCCGCAACGCGGTAATAGGCGACTTGCCCGGCCGAGGGCAAAGCGACCGAGTAGGTTTGCGCCGTGGGGTTTGCCACATCGGTCCAGATAGCAGTGCTCGAATTGCTGGTCGCGGTTTGCAGTTGGTAGTCAATGATTGGCGAGCCGCCGTCCGATGCGACCGCCCAGTTTAGGTTCACCGAGGTCGAGGTTTTGACCGCGGTCAACCAGTAGGGCGAGCTAGGCACGTCGGCCACAGTGCTGAACGAAATGTAATTTCCGCCGGAGGTCGACTTGCCCGCCACCGCTTGCACTCGAATCCAATATTTCGAAACAGATCGCAATCCAGTCAGGGTGTAGTTCGTGGTCGAGATGCTGAAGGTCGCGAGCGGGGTGAGCGAGGTCGACAAACCGTAGCTGACTTCGTAACTCACCGGATAGTTTGAATCGGTCTGGGCGCTAGCCGGCCAAGTTGCCGTCGCGGTGGTCGCGGTGATCGGCCCCAGAGTCACCACCGGGGTCGCCGGCGCTAACGGACCCGTCGTGTAATTCAAGTCGAGCGCAGGCCCAGCCCCCGCGCTGTTGTTGGCCCAGATTTTGAATGCGTACGCCGTCAACGGGCTCAGGTTTGAAACGAGGGCTGAGGTGGTTGAGGCGGTGTAGACGGTCGTCCAGACTCCCCCGATTTGTTGCTGAACCGTGTATGAGCTAATCGCGGTGCCGCCGTTACTGTTCGGCGCGGTCCAACTGAACTTGACGTAGTTGCCGTGATCCTGCGTGATGACAGCGTTGGTCGGCGCCGTCGGAACATTGCCGATGGTGGTGAAGGATGCGATCGGCGAAGGGGTCGATGTGCCGGCCGAGTTCACGGCGCTCACCTGAACCTGGTAGACCGTGGTTGCGGTCAGGCCGGTGATAGTGGACGAGGTTCCGGTTGCCGCGATGGGCGTCCAGGCTGAGGTTGCAGAGGCTCGGTATTCGACGGTGTAACCGGTAATGGCCGCACCGCCGGTGTTCGCAGGTGCGGTCCAGCTCACGGTCGCCGAGGTCTGCGTGATACCCGACACCGTTACTGCGGTAGGCGCATCAGGAACACCAACGACCGGAGTCGGAGTGACCGCCGAGTTCAAGAACGAGATATTTAGGAGTCCATCGGCCGTCGACAGCGAACCGGTGACAACACCCTTGTCGGCATTGTCTTGCAAGGCCTTCAAAACTTGGTCAGGAGTCCAGGTCGGGTTTTGACCAAGCACCAGTGCCGCGGCACCGGTCACGTGCGGAGCCGCCATCGATGTTCCTGACATCGTGGTTGAGCTACCCGGGGCAAACGCGTTATCGGAGACGATTGACTGGCCGGGAGCAAAGATGTCGATGCAAGAGCCGTAGTTTGAGAATGAGGCTCGAGCGTCGGTGCTGGTGCTCGCCGCTACGGTAATTGCGCTGGCGGCGGCGGCCGGTGAGGTGCCACAGGCATCCACATTTGAATTACCGGCGGCGACCGAGGCCACGATGCCAGCCGAAACAAGTGAGTTCACAGCCGCATCCATTGGGCCGTAGCTGGAACCGCCGATTGACATGTTGACCACGGCCGGAGTGCCAGCCGGGTTGTTCTGCTTGATCCAGTCGAGCGCGCTGATGATTCCCGAGAAGGAGCCCGAACCGGTGCAACCGAGGACTCGCACCGGCACAATCGTGGCCTTCTTGGCGATGCCGTAGCGAGTGCCGGCGGCTGTTCCGGCAACGTGGGTACCGTGGCCGTGGCAGTCGGTGTTCTCGGCATTGGTTCCGATCATGTCGAGACCGGGCAGGACGCGACCTGCAAAGTCGGGGTTATCAGCCTGCACGCCAGTATCGACGATGTAAACCCGCACCCCGGCACCGCCCTGAGCCGGGTAGCTGAAGCTGTTATCCAGCGGAAGAGCCGCTTGGTCTAGCCGGTCGAGCCCCCATGAGGGAGGGTTGCTGTCGGTGTCGAGGAGCGAGACGGTCTGATCGGGAGTTACGTCAATTACATCTTTATTTGCCTTGAGTGCGGTGACCTCAAAGTCAGCCAACTTCACTACGAAACCGTCAAAGACGTAGTCGATTTCATCCGTGGGGACATCGCCCATCGACTTCAGGAATGCGCGAACAGCGATGTCGGTGCCCGGCTGCACGCGAACGATGTAGTTCGACCTCGCGATTGAGGTTAGGGCGTTGGCTGGCAGACCGCCGAGGAGCACCGAAAGTCCAACCGTGAGAGCGAGCGTAACTCGACCCCAGGTTGAGCTGAATACCTTTTTGACTGTCGACACAAGCGCCTACCCCTCGAGCATCCGGATTGCTCAAGTCAAGCCTATTGCGGTGACTGCCCGCTGACTACCTAGCGCAAAAACAGCTTGCGCAGGCGTCTCGTGGTGAACAGCAAACCGCCAACAATCATCACCACGAAGTACAGCGCGTGGCCCAGCAGAGCTAGATCGATATTGCCGAGTGTCAAGCCGCGTACCAGTTGAATCGCCTGCCAGAGTGGCAAAGCCTGAATCACACTCTGGACCCATTCCGGATACACCGAAAGCGGGTAAAAAGTGCCTGAAAACAGGAACATTGGAAGCAGGAAGAAGTTGATCCAGTTCATCTGCTGGAATGACTTCAGGTAGCTGGTGATCGCCATGCCAAAGGATGCGAAACCGAAGGCAATCAACACCGCTGCGAAAATCGCGAGTACGCCCCACCAGCTGCGAATCATGTGATCACCGGTAATCCCGCCGATTAGGGTGATGACACCGGTGAAACCGATGGCGTATGACAGACCGCGCAACAGCGCCCAACCGATCTCGCCGAGAGCGACGTCTAGGGTGCCCATCGAGGTCGAGAGGATGCCCTGGTAGAGCTTGCCGAAGTGCATTTTGAAGAAGACGTTCCAGGTGCTGTCGTAAATTGCGCCGTTCATGGCCGAGGTCGCGAGCAAGGCCGGAGCGATGTATGCCGCATACGACACCGGATTTCCTGAGCCGTCGACGATGCCGGCAACGTTGCCGATCATTTTGCCGAGCCCCAGACCAAAGGCCATCAGATAGAAAACCGGTTCGACAAAACCGGATGCAACGATGATCCAGGTTGACGAGCGCAGCGCCATGAGGGCTCGCTCGATCATCGCCTGAGGGCGACCGGTGAAGAACTCAGCACCAAACTTGCCGGCTCGACGCTCGGCGATTGCGATTGCCGAATCGAGACCGCTATTAATCAGGCTCATGCGCCCAACCTCTTTTCAAACTGACGACTCGCGACATAGTGCCCAACGAAGTACAAAATCACCAGGTATGCGTAGTGCACAACCAAGACCCATCCCTCAACAGGGTGGCCGTAACTCAAGTGGCGACCCAGGTCGGTGGCGTGCCAGAGTGGCGACACCCACCCCACGACCTGCAGCGGCACGGGCAAGATCTCGAGTGGGTAGTAAGTGCCCGAAAACATAAACATCGGAGCGATGATGAATCGGCCGACAATGGCGAAGAAGCCATCATCCTGCTTCACAAACGACGTAGCCGCCAACATCACCGACGCAAACGACAGGCCGACGATGATCGCGCTCCAGGTGAGCGCGGGAATTGAAGACCAGGTGATGGCGCCGAAGGCCATCAGAATTGCCTCGAACATGAAGACGGTCAGAATGCAGCGGATCGCCGCGGCAATCATGATTCCACTGACGATTGAACGGCCGCGCAGCTGAGTCGAGTTCATCGAGAAGAAGGATTTGTCCCAGACAAAGCCCTGCAGGGTTGGGAACGTGGTCTCATCCATGGCCGATTGAATCGCAGCGCTCGCGAGTAGCGCTGGCGCGAGAAAGACCAGGTAGCCAACCCCGTCGATTGGGTTGCCGCTAGTGCCGTTATCGACCAGCGATCCAATGCCAACGCCGACCGAGAGCAGAAGCATGATCGGGTTGCCGAGACCGAAGGCGATGATGGCGCCAATCCACTTCGACATATTGCGAAGGCGGTACTCCGCCACGAACCAGGCACCCCAGGTGGTCGCTTTGCGCAGATTGACGATTTCTTTGGCTCCGCGCCAAGTCATAGTCGTGTTTGAGGTCATGGGATGCGTCCTAGTCGACCAGGGTTCGGCCAGTTAGGCGCAAGAACACGTCTTCGAGCGAGCTGCGGCGCACCAGCGAGGTCAGCGGTTCAAAGCCGAGCGCGTGAATCTGCTTGAGAGCAGCCTCGCCGTTGTCGCTGTAAACAAGGATGCGGTCAGGCAAAATCTCTTGGCGATCGCCAATCGCTTTGATGCTCTCGGCAACCTCGGCATTGCGAGCCGAGCCAAAGCGAACCTCGAGAACCTCACGGCTCGAATAGTCGCGAATGAGGTCGGCTGGCGACCCCTCGGCCATGATCTTGCCCTTGTCCATGACGATGAGGCGATCACACAGCTGCTCGGCTTCGTCCATGTAGTGAGTCGTGATAACCAGGGTGACGCCCTGCTCTTTGAGGCGGAACAGGCGGTCCCAGAGCACGTGACGAGCCTGAGGGTCGAGACCGGTGGTTGGCTCGTCGAGCATCAAAATCTCTGGCTCATTGACCAGTGCACGTGCGATGGTGAGTCGACGCTTCATGCCACCCGAGAGCGCCTCGGTCTTGGCATTCCGCTTTTCTTCCAGCTGAGCAAAGGCGAGCAACTCTTCGATTTTGGCCTTGACGAATTTGCGTGCGAGTCCGAAGTATCGACCGTAGATGTAGAGGTTTTCCCAAACTTTGAGTTCGCCGTCGAGGTTGTCTTGTTGCGGAACCACGCCCAGGTGTGCGCGAATTTCTGGGCCTTTTTTATTTGGGTCCTTGCCCAGAATTTCGAGGTCGCCCGAGGTGCGCTGCGAGGTCGATGCGATCATGCGCATCGTGGTTGACTTGCCGGCGCCGTTAGGCCCGAGCAGGCCAAAAGCCTCGCCTCGTTTGACGGTGAAGTTGATTCCATCAACGGCGATGAAATCCTCATACCTCTTGGTTAGATTGCGCGCGACGATCATGTCTTGGGTCATGACAAGCCTTCTGATAAAAACTGAAACCACCCCAAATCTGGGCAGCTTTACAGCCTAACCGCGCTAAGCGTTTTCAGACAAAAACTTCAATAACCGCGTGGCGTGTCCGACACTCTGAACGCCATACCAAGCGGCTGTGATTCGACCCTGCTCATCGATCACAAAAGTGCTGCGGCTTCGTCCACCCGAAATAACCGCAAACGGATGCGCCCAGCGCGTGAGCCCGAACTTGCGGTGGACCGCACGGTCTGGGTCGCTCAACTGCACGAACGGCAACCGGTGGTTTGCGCGAAACGCAGCCTGTTTTGCCGTGCTGTCCGATGACACTCCGTAAATCTCATACCCGAGGGCTTTGATGTCATCGTGTTCGTCGCGAATGGCACAGGCTTGCAGGGTGCAGCCGGGGCTCTCGGTTGCCGGGTAGAACATCAAAATGAACTTGCGGCCACGAAGTTCCGCGGAACTCACCTGACGGCCGTCGTCGGCGGTGAGGGTGAATTCGGGGGCTTTGTCTCCGGTGGTTAGCTTGTCATTCATACCTGTTGCAACTTGCCGCGGTAGCGGGTTATTCCCCACTGATATCGTTGAATTTATGACTGTTCAACGAGCGGTAACCGCTCGGGCTTCCAAGAGCCCCACGCCGCTCGGCAATCGCCGAGTCACTGGCAAGGAGCAGTACTACACACCCGCAGCTTTGGCCGAGAAACTCACGCGTGAGGTGCTTTCGGTCGTCGGCTCATTTGAGGGTCGAATCGTGCTCGAACCGGCCGGTGGAACCGGGGCTTTCATCAAGGCTGCCCGAATGCTTGGAGCCCACGAGTTTGTCAGCTTCGACATCGATCCGAAGTTCGAGGGAGTCGCTAGCGGCGATTTTCTGGAGCAGCCGCTGACGCTTGAGAACGCGATTGCCATCAGCAACCCGCCGTTCGGCCGCAATAACTCGCTCAGCATTCCGTTCTTCAACAAGGCAGCCGATCATGCCGAATTCATCTGCTTCATCGTCCCTCGGTCTTGGCGCAAGTGGTCGGTGCTCAATCGGCTAGATCGCCGGTTTGAATTAGTCGCCGATCACGATATCGTGATCGATTACGTCGATGACGAGGGTTCGCGAATCAGTCGGCAATTGCTCCTAAAAACCTGCTTTCAGATCTGGCGCAGGCTCCCGGTTGGTGAGACTCGTCCGCTCTATCGGGTTCGTGACACCGGTCTGGTCACCAAGGTTCGACCCGAGGAGGCCGATGTGGCGCTCCGTGTTTTCGGCTTCAACTGCGGACGCGTATTCCAAGAATTCGAACCGAAACCAAACTCAACGATGATGTTTTTGAAGCTAAACGACCAACGCGTGCTTCCGGCTTTGCTGTCAGCGGACTTCGGAAAATTCTTCAAAAACACTGCATACACTGAGGCATTGAGCTTGCAAGAAATCAATTACCTGTTGAACCAAAGCGTTCACGGAGACCCGCTGCTAGAAGAAGTGAGATAACCGGATGAGCATGATGCGCGGAGGTCGCGGTCGCGATCGAGGTCTGAGCCCGAAAGACACTGGACCGAAGGCCAAGTTCAAGCAGCTCTGGCCATACCTGCTCGAACACAAACCGGCGCTCTGGGCTGCCGTGGCTCTCTCTATTGTGGGTGCTGGCGTGAACCTCGCCCAGCCTCTCGTGGTTGGGCAGGTGATCACCGCGGTTCAAAAGCGCACCGACGCGACCCTGATTGTGATTGCGCTCATCGCCATTGTTCTTGCCAGCGCGGTGACCAGCGGTTTGATGTACTACGTCCTAGCCAAAGCTGGCGAAGGCGTCGTGCGCTCGGCCAGACACAAACTTTCCAGTCGCCTCCTTCGACTGCCAATTCACGAGTATGACCTGCGCCGCACAGGCGATCTGGTTTCACGAGTCGGCAGCGACACCACGCTGTTGCGCGCGGTGCTGACTCAGGGTCTCGTCGATGCAACCGGCGGAGCTCTCATTTTCATCGGCTCGCTAATCGCCATGGCTGTCATTGATCCACTGCTGCTCGGATTGACGCTCGCGATGATTGCCCTCGCCATCATCGCCATCGCTTTCACCAGCCGCCAGATTCGTTCGGCCACAACCAAAGCTCAGGCGCGCGTGGGCGATATGGCGGCGGCTGTTGAACGAGCGCTTTCGGCGGTTCGGACCATTCGCGCGGCACGCGCCGAGGCACGCGAATCGGCTCACATCGAGAGCGATGCCGAGAACGCATACGTTCAGGGCGTCAAGATTGCTCGGCTAAACGCATACGTAACGCCGATCGCGGGTATCGCCGCCAATGGAGCCTTCATCGTAGTTTTGGGCGTCGGCGGTTACCGTGTGGCGACCGGCGAGACCTCGGTTGCTAACCTGGTGACCTTTATCCTGCTGATGTTCCTGATGATTCGCCCGCTTGGTCAAGCGTTCGGCGCCTATTCGAGTGTGCAGTCAGCCCTCGGCGCGTTAGCCCGCATTCAGGAAATTCTCGACCTGCCACTCGAGGCCGATGACGAAGTCAAGGCCGGCGTTTCGGCACAGCGCAACCCGCAAAGTGAAGTTGCCATTGAATTCAGGGGCGTCGAATTTGCCTACGCGGCCACGCCAAATGCTGATGGGACGCCAGCTGAGCCAAACGCAGAGGTCCTCAAAGGGGTCTCGTTTGCTATCAAGCGAGGCGAACGGGTTGCAATCGTTGGGCCTTCGGGTTCGGGCAAATCGACCACCTTCAGCTTGATTGAGCGCTTCTACGAACCGACCGCGGGCGAGATTCTGCTAGATGGTCAACCGGTGCACACCCTGACCCGGTCGGCGCTTCGCGAACAAATCGGCTATGTCGAACAGGACGCGCCTGTGCTGGCCGGATCAATTCGTCAGAACCTGCTGATTGGTTCACCGGATGCGACCGAAGAGGACCTTCGCAAGGTCCTCACCGAGGTGAATCTTCTGGATGTCCTCGAGCGCGACAAACGCGGACTTGACGCCGAGGTTGGCGAGCAAGGCATCATGCTCTCGGGTGGCGAACGTCAGCGACTCGCTATTGCCCGCACGCTTCTGTCCGCTCCCCCGATTCTGCTGCTCGATGAAAGCACTTCGTCCCTTGACGGTCTCAACGAGCAGATGATGCGAGACGCCATCGACTCGGTTGCCAAGAATCGCACCATGATTGTCATCGCGCACAGACTTTCGACCGTCGTGGACAGCGACAAAATCATCGTGCTCGAGAACGGCCAGGTTATCGGTGTTGGCACCCACCACGAGCTGCTCCAAAGCACCCCGCTATACAAGCAGCTTGCCTCTAGCCAAATGCTCGATTAGTCAAGAGTTTTGACTGAAAAACGGAGTTTTTACTCGCAGGTTTGGCAACATTTCGTAATAGACGGCAACGGTTTGTAACACACTCGCATTCGCCACGAACTCTAACTACTTTTGAGGGAACCTCAGCTCGAACAATCCCTCAAAGGTTGCCCCATGTCGATTTATGTTGCCGAACTTGACACCACAGCCAACGCCAACAGCGCCGCGGAAATTAGCGCGCTGCTGGCCGCAGTCGAAGCCGCCTCGGCCAAGCAGGGCGGCGAATTCATCGAGAGCCAGGTCACCGCTGACCACGGTCGCGTTTTCGCGGTAATCGAACACAACAACATTCTTGAACTGCGGGCCGACCTCGAGGCGGCTGGACTCAAAGTGGATGAGCTTGCCCTGGTGCGACTCGTCGGTGCCGAACTCGAAGACGTAAAGAAACTCAAGAAGGCCGGTCAGTACCTCGTCGAATGGGATTTTCCAGAGGGTTTGACCATGGAGAAATACCTGGCTCGCAAGAAAGAGAAATCACCGCTCTACAACGACATCACCGATGTGAAATTTCTGCGCACCTACGTGCGCGAAGACATGGTCAAGTGCCTCTGCTTCTATGACGGCGAAAGCGAGGATGCGATTGTCGCAGCCCGACAAGTTGTCGACACCCCGATCAGCCGGCTTCACAAGCTCGAGGGTTAGTCGTGGCTATCGATGCAAAATTCGCCGACTTCATTGCGCGAGTTGAACAGCAGTCTCAGCTGGCCGACCGAGGTGGCGACGGGCAATCTCCCGAACCACTGCGAGACACGCTCCTCGAATTGGTGGCTCTAGGTGGCACCAACTTTGGCCTAAGCGAGAGCCCCAGACCGATTGCAAATCAGGCGGACCTTATTTCGGCACTCGCTGAGAAGTGCCTCAGCACTGCTTTCGTGACTTGGTCGCATCGGATGACCACCGAGTACGTTGATCGCTTTGGCAATGACGTGCTCAAGTCCCGCTTTTTGCCAGAGCTCCTAGCCGGCACACGAGTTGGGTCTACAGCTCTCGCGACGGCTCTGGCTGACAAGAGCGGAAAAGAGCTGCTGCCGATTACTTTCACCGAAATTCAGGGCAAGGGCGGCGAAACCGCATACTCGATCAATGGCGTTATTCCGTGGGCCTCGAACCTGTATGACGACACTCTGGTGGTGTTTGCAGCTCGCAACGAAATAACGGAGGAGCGCGTACTTTTCGCGGTCGTTTTAGGTGACCACGAAGGAATCGCAATCAAACCTGCAGGCGACCTGCTCGCCCTGAATGCGACGGCTTCTGGCACGGTTAAATTCGATTCGCTCACTGTCGGCTCCGACAGTTTGCTCACGAGGGACGTGGACTTCTTCTTTGGGCAGATGCGCCCAAGATTTTTGGTTTTGCAATCCTCGTTCTGCCTCGGCGTCGTGCGTGCTTCTTTGACCTCAATCGCGGGAGCTAACGGATTGGCTCCGTTTGCCGCCGAGGTCGAAGCATTCACCAGTGAGCTAGAGCGTCTCAGCTCTGAGTTGAACCGCCTGTCGCATTTGCTCGAGAGCTACCCGGCTGCAGGCAATGGTCACCACCCGCTTGAATTCTTGAAATTGCGGCTCGGTGCCGCAGAGCTTGCCCAAGCCGTGGCTCGCGTCGAGTTGGCCACTATCGGCGGACGCGGCTACTACACCGCGAGCCCAACCTCGCGTCGCATTCGCGAAAGCCTGTTCCTGAGCGTTCAAGCCCCTACGGAAGGAAGCCTGCGATGGGAGATCTCGCAGCTAACCTCCGCGGCGTAAGCATCCGTCGCGGCGTCGGCAAGAACGCGCGAAAGATTATCGACGGCCTCGACCTCGAGGTTCGTCGGGGCGAGGTGCTCGTAATCGTCGGCGGTTCGGGAGTCGGCAAGACCACCCTGCTGCACGCGCTGGCCGGCCTCACCACGCCAGACTCCGGTTCAATCGACATCGCATCCAGCGGTTTGGTCTTTCAACAGCCGTTGCTTTTGCCGTGGTTGAGCGTTCGCCAGAATGTGAAACTCGGTTTTCGTTTCAAGGCGAATCGCGGGCGAATTTCCGGCGGGCGCAGAGCCATCGATGCTGCGGTGAACTCCCTGCTAACAAGACTTGGCATCGCACAGTTGGCTGACCGAAAACCGAGCGAGCTTTCAGGCGGTCAAGCCCAGCGAGTGGCTATTGCGCGCACGATTGTTGCCTCGCCCGAGATTCTTTTGCTGGATGAGCCGTTCTCGGCGCTTGACGCAGCGACCCGTTCGAATCTGCAACAGTGGCTGCTCGAACTCCGTCAGGAACTGTCGCTCACCATCGTTTTGGTCACCCACGACATCGACGAAGCCATCACGCTCGGTGACCGTATTGTCTTGCTCGGCGAACCCGGGCAGCCCCTCACCGAATACCGCGGTGACGCCTCTGCCAAGGCACACATCATCGCGCAGCTCGAATATTCCATCTAGAAGAGAGAACCCAATGTCTGAACTCAACCACATCCACGCTTCGGCGGACGAAGCTGCACTGCATGAGCAAGGCAATTTCACCCGACGCAACCTGCTGCGATTTGCCAGTATCGGTGCCGCAACGGCAGCTGCCGGCGTCATCGGTTTTGGCGAGGCTGTGCCGGCAAATGCCGCCAGCTGGAGCGATGACCTGGGCACCCTGAAGATTGGTTACTTGCCGATTACCGATGCGGCACCGCTGTTGGTGGCCCAGGGCGGAAAAATCTTCAAGAAGAACGGCATCAGTACGGCCGCACCAACCCTGTTCCGCAGTTGGCCGTCACTGGTGGAGGCTTTTCAAGCAAAAAAGGTGGACGTGATTCACTTGCTCATGCCGCTCGCGCTTCAACTCAAGTACGCGGCCGGCCAGGACATCAAGATCATCAGCTGGAACCACACCAATGGTTCAGCGCTCACAGTCGCCAACTCAATCAGCAAGTTCGGCGATCTCGCAGGCAAGACCGTCGCGATTCCGTTTTGGTATTCGATTCACAACGTGGTCTTGCAGCAGCTGTTCCGTAAGGAAGGCTTGACGCCGGTCTTCACCGGCACCGCCGATGGCGCTCAGAAGCAGGTCAAGGTGGTCGTTTTGGCTCCGGCAGACATGCCTACCGCGTTGGCTAATGGCAGCGTCGCTGGATACATCGTCGCCGAACCTTTCAATGCCCTGGCTGAGGTCAAGGGCATCGGCAAGATCCTGCGTTTCACCGGTGACGTTTGGAAGGACCACGCTTGCTGCGTTACCGTCGTCCGTGGTGATTTGGTTAAGAACAACCCGGCTGCAGCACAGGCTATCGCCGACAGCATCGTTGCCGCACAGGCTCAAATCAACTCTGGCCGCTCAACCGCCGCACAGGCGCTAAGCGATTGGGGCTTCCTGCCTCAGCCCGTCGAAGCGATCCAGCGTGCTCTCACCTACTACCCGATTGGTCAGTACAAGACCGCCATCAAAAACACCAAGTGGTCTTCGCGCCGAATCGGTTTCCAGCCATTCCCGTTCCCCAGCTACACCGCTGCTTTGGTAACCGAACTTCGCAAGACCCAGGTGGTTGGCGATAACTCGTTCCTCAACAAGATTGACCTCAAGACCGTCCACAGCGAGATCGTTGCAGTCGGTTTGGCCGAGGCAGCTATCAAGAAGAACGGAGGCAACTCCGCATTCGGTTTGCCTGCCAAACTGGCCCGCACTGAGGTTATCAAGCCGTAATGAAGTCGCTGCTGCTCCGCTTGACCACTACCGCAGGGTTCGTTGCCCTGTGGTGGTGGGCGACCGACGTGCTGTCGGCCGAAAGCCCCATTTTGTCGAACATGAGCCCGTTGGATGCGCTTACCGCGCTCGAGCGCGTCTTTGCTGCCGGCAGTATTTGGGGTTCAATCGGAGTCACGATCGAGCGCCTCGGGCTCGGTTTGGCTATCGCGGCGGTTTTCGGGGTTGCCATTGGTTGGTTGCTTGGAACACTGCGCCAGGTGGAGCAGTCGGCGTCGATTGTGGTCCAGTTTTTGAGAATGGTTTCGCCACTGTCTTGGGCTCCCGTCGCGATCGTTCTCTTTGGCATCGGCACCGCTCCGGTGGTGTTTTTGATTGCGATTGCGGCAGTTTGGCCGATCGCACTGAACACCTCGGCGGGCATCAAAGCCCTTGACCCTAACTGGACGCTTTTGGCTCGGTCGCTGGGCGCATCCCGACTCGAAATCATCAGAACCATCGTGGTTCCCGGAGTTCGGGCACACGTCCTGACCGGTCTGCGGCTGGCCCTCGGCGTCGCGTGGATTGTTCTGGTGCCGGCCGAGATGCTGGGAGTTGACTCAGGTCTGGGTTATGAGATCTTGAGCGCGCGAGACATGATCGACTACCAACTTTTGGCTGGCGTCATGTTGTTGATTGGTTTGCTGGGCTTTGCGATGGATTGGGTCGCACAGACAGCGTTCAAGCGTTGGGCGGCGGCAACCGCCTAACTAACCGCCGTTGGCTCGGCCACGGCATTGCATTGGGAGTCGGCCTGTTTGTTGAGGGGCAGGTCGGCTCCCTTTGCGCATTTTCTAATAGGCTCAATTCGTTCGATGACGAATGAAAGGTCGGCCCCGAATGGCAAGTAATCCGAGCAACTTCGACCCACGCGCACACCTGGACGCGATTTACGCATCCGCGGGTCCGGCGACCAGCCGCACGGCCGCCGAGGCGCTCGAAGCAGCCGACCCACTTGCCCACTATCGCGAGCAATTTCTGATTGCCGACGAAGACCTCAAGTACCTCGACGGCAACTCGCTAGGCCGCATGCCGAAGGCCACGGTTGCTGCCGTAAACGACTTCCTGACCAACGAGTGGGCCAGCGAGCTGGTCGACGGCTGGGCACACTGGATCGACCAAGCGCAGGTTGCCGGCAACATCCTCGGCTCGGCGACGCTCGGTGCCGCACCCGGGCAAACGCTGGTGCAAGACACCACATCCGTGAACTTTTATCAGCTGTGCAGCGCGGCAATCAAGGCCCGCCCCGGCCGCAAGACGGTCATCATCGACGCGAGCAACTTTCCGACCGACCGTTACATCCTCGCCGGCATCGCCGAGCAGCACGGCCTGAACCTCATCACGCTAGACAATGACGGCACCGGCGGCCCAGGTGCAGTGCCAATCGCCAACGATTGCGAACTGATCAGCCCAGAGGCACTCGAGCCGTTCCTAAACGACGACGTCGCGCTCGTCACGCTGCAGGCGATTCACTACCGTTCGGGCAGCCGACCAGACATCAAGGGCATCACCGACCTGTGCCGCAAGCACGGCATCCTGGTAGTTTGGGACGCCTCGCACGCCGGCGGCGCAATCGACCTGCGCTTCGATGAGTGGGGCGTCGACCTTGCCGTTGGTTGCACGTATAAATACGGCAACTCGGGCCCTGGTGCACCGGCCTGGTTGTATGTGCGTCGCGAACTGCAGACCCAGCTCGGCACCGCGATTCAGGGTTGGTTCGCCAACGACAAGCAGTTCGAGATGGGTCCGTTCTTTGAGCCGACCGACAGCATCCGTCGCTTCCAGATTGCGAGCCCGAGCATCATGGGTCTGCGCGCGGTCGAAACCAGCTACAAGATGATCGGCGAAGCAGGCATGACCGCCATCAGCCAGAAGGCGGCGGTTGGCACCGAGTTCATGATCGACCTGTTTGACGCTTGGTTGGCGCCGCTCGGCTTCACGCTGATCACCCCGCGCGAGCACTGGCGTCGCGGAGGCCACATCACCGTGGCGCATCCTGATGCCAAACAAATCGCTGCTGGCATGCGCAAGTTCAGCAACGTGATTCCCGACTACCGCGTGCCCGACTCGATTCGCCTCGCGATTGCGCCGCTGCCAACCTCATACACCGAAGT